>DATKAS010000370.1:0-7202 GCA_035497855.1 Acidimicrobiales bacterium | reverse complement strand
GACCGTCGACCCAGATGTCGAGTGGCTCATCGAGCGCGACACGGGCGGCGGGCACGCGACGCTGCTCGATCGCCGGATGCGGGAGATGCGTGCCCGTCTCGAGGCGTCGACGTGCACGAGCGCGATCGCGCAAGCCGAGCGACGCGTCGAAGGTGTCGAGCAGCCCGTCACCGGGATGCGCGCGCGGCGCGATGTCCCAGCGGCCCAGCCACTCGGCGTTCATCGCAGCCCACACCTGGCCTCGCCACCACGAGCGGCGTGCGATGACGTGCGCGAGGAAGACATGGACGTCGCCGTCGACATCGACCTCGGCAATGTCCACTGGCAGCGTGACCGCGTCGCTCGTGCGCAGGCGCGCGGCATCGCCGGTGCCGCCGAGGGTGCGGCAGAGGTCGCCTCCGACCAAGCCGAGGACCGGGACCGCACGGCCGGCAGCTCGTGCGGTCGCCACCGCGCTGGCGGCCTCGGTGTCGGACGCGACGATGATGCCGTCGTCCGGCAGCGGCGCCGTGCTCCCCCAGGGCTGGCCGCGCTCGAGGGTCATGCGCCCGCGACGGTGGACGACGCAGCGACGACGCCGCGGAACAGTCGGTTCGCAGCCTCCCGCGCTGCCGTTGCGGTCTCGCCGAAGGTCACGTCGGCGACCTGACCGAGCAAGTCGATCAGTTGCTTGATGTTGCGGACGAAGTCTCCGCCGGACAGCTCCTCGTCCTCGAGCACCTCGTCGAGCGGCTCCCCCGCCGCCCAGGCGTGCGCCAACGCGACGAAGGTCGGGTCGGGTGCGCGGGTGAGGTCGAGACCCGCCTCGTCCTCGATCGCGTTGAGCTCTGCGGCGAGCGCCGCCACGGCTCGCCATCGGTCACGCACCTTGTTCGACGGGAACCACGGCGGCGGTGGAGGCTCGGGGCTGCGGTGCTCGTAGGTGAAGCACGAGACGATGCCGGCGAGGGCCGCCGGATCGAGGTCGTCCAAGAGGCCTTGACCGATCGCCTCGGCGACGAGGAGGTCGCTCTCGTGGAAGAGCGACGCGAGGCGCTCGCCGGACTGGGTGAGCTTCCAATCGTCGAGGTACCCCCACATCTCGAGGATGCGCACGACTCGATCGAAGCGACGAGCGAGTGAGCCGACCCTCCCGCCGATTCGCTCCTCGAGCTCGCGCACCTCGCGTGCCACGCGCTCTGCCTGCGCCGCGGCGCGCAGCCGTTCGTCGAGCTGCGGGTCGCGCAGGATCGGGTCGCCGTCGGCGAGGGAGTCGACGACACGCGACGGAGCGGGAGCAACGTGCTCGGGGTGCAGTCGCGCGCGCTCGAGCAAGCGCCCGACCTCGCGTTGGTACGACTGGCGGTTCGGTGCGAAGGGGGTGGGCAGCTCGATCGCTCCCACGGGCTGCACGACGGCCTCGAAGTCGGGCTCGGAGAGCGAGGCGAGGCGACGACCTGGCGTGATGACGCGCAAGCGCACGCCGCCTCCTCGTCGCTGGGCGACGGTGAGCACTGCAGCGCGGCCTGCGTGCTTCCCCGCCTGCAGCATGATCACGTCGCCGGGCTTCAGGCGGGCGAGTGATGCGAGGACCTCCTCACGCGAGGGCCCGTCGGGCCGGCGCTCCCGGCGCGGATGTGTGCGGCGGAACTCGTCGATGTCGCCATACGGGCTGTGCGCGGACTCCGTCAGCGCGGCGAGCACCTCACGGCGCCGCTCGAGCCGCGCCTCGAGGCGGACCACGTCGCGGTCGGCCTGGTACTGCCCGAACGAGAGGTTCAAGAGATGGTGGGCCTGATCCCGCGGGTAGGTGCGTACGAGGTTCGCGGCCATGTTGTACGTCGGTCGGAACGCGGAGGTGAGCCGGAACGTGCGACTGGACGCCAGCCCCGCGACTTGGTCGAACGGGAGGAAGGGAGACCAGAGCACGAGCGCGTGCCCGACGGTGTCGATGCCGCGCCGGCCGGCGCGTCCGGTCAGCTGGGTGTACTCGCCCGGGGTGAGGAACTGGTGGCGCTCCCCCGTGAACTTCGTCAGCTTCTCGATCACGACCGAGCGCGCCGGCATGTTGATGCCGAGCGCGAGCGTCTCGGTCGCGAACACCACCTTCACGAGGCCTTCGACGAAGCACGCCTCGACGGCTTCCTTGAACGGGGGGACGAGGCCCGCGTGATGCGGTGCGATGCCAGCCTCGAGCCCGCCCATCCAACGCGCGTACCCGAGCACCGCGAGATCGGCGTCGTCGATGCCGCGCAAGCGGGCACCGACGATCTCTCGGATGCGGTCTCGCTCCCCCGCCGTGGTGAGCCTCAGCCCTGCATCGAGGCACGCGGCAGCCGCGTCGCTGCACGCCGCGCGGCTGAAGATGAAGTAGATGGCCGGCAGCATCCCCTCGTGCTCGAGGAGCTCGACCACCTCGACGCGCCTCGGGGTGTACAGCTTTCGGCGACCACGGCCTCGGGTGGGAAACCTCGCGCGAGTGGCTTCCCCGTCGAGCCTCGCGGCCTCGGGGTTCGGGCGTCCGTCCACGAGCGTCGGAAGCAGGTGAAGTCGATCCGAGGTGCGGTCGCCGATGAGGTACAGGTTCTGCAGCTCGACGGGGCGCCGCTCCTCGATGACGGTCGCAGTGGGTCCGCGCACGGTCGTCATCCAGTCGGCGAGCTCGTCGGCGTTGCTCACCGTCGCCGAAAGGCAGACCAAGCGGGCGGTCTGCGGCGTGTGGATGATCACCTCCTCCCAGACGGGGCCGCGGTACGCGTCCTGCAGGTAATGCACCTCGTCGAGGACGACGTAGCGCAGGTGGTCGAGCGCGTCTGAGCTCGCATAGATCATGTTGCGGAGCACCTCGGTCGTCATCACCACGACCGGAGCGTCACCATTGATCGAGTTGTCGCCGGTGAGGAGACCGACGTTGCGTGCGCCATGGCGGCGCACGAGGTCCGCGTACTTCTGGTTCGAGAGCGCCTTGATCGGCGCGGTGTAGAAGGCCCGCGTGCCCTCCTGAATGGCCCGAGCGACCGCGTACTCCGCGACCACCGTCTTGCCCGACGAGGTCGGCGCCGCGACGAGCACCGACGCGCCGGCGTCGATGGCGTCGAGCGCGCGGATCTGGAAGTCGTCGAGCGCGAAGCCGTAGCCGGCGACGAACGCGGCGCGCAGCGCGGCCGCGTCGACCGGCGTCACGCGGGCGCCGGCGTGGTGTTCGTGCGGGTGCGGTGACGAAGGACGAGCTTCCCGATCACGATCGCCACCTCGTAGAAGATGATCAGGGGGATCGACAGGGCGAGCAGGCTGTACGGGTCACCGCTCGGCGTCGCGATCGCGACGACCACCACGATGCCGACGATTGCGTAGCGTCGAGCGCCGGACAGCTGCGCCGGCGTGAGCACACCGACGAGCTCGAGCGCGACGAGGAAGACGGGGAACTCGAAGCCGAGGCCGAACCCCAGCATCATCAGCATGATCAGGCTGAGATAGGCCCCTGGTGCGAAGAGGGGTTGGACATCACCTGACCACGAGATGAGGAACTGCAGCGCCTTCGGGAAGGTCCAGAGCGCGATGAGCGCACCCATGATGAACAGGACGACCGAGGCGAAGACGAACGGGATCGCGTAGCGCTTCTCGTTGTCGTAGAGACCGGGAGTCACGAATCGCCAGATCTGCCAGAGGATGACCGGGAGCGCGAGCACGATGCCGCCGTATCCCGTGACCTTCATCCGCACCGCGAAGCCCTCGAGCGGATCGGTGATGACGAGCTTGCCCGGACATGTGAGGTGCTTCGCCTCGCAGACGTCGCGATAGGGGCCGGTGAGCCAGTTCAGGATCTGCGGATAGAAGATGAACGCGATCGCACCGCCCACCGCGATCGCCACGAGGCAGATGATGAGACGGCGACGCAGCTCGCCGAGGTGCTCGGCCAAGGTCATGCGGTCGTGGACGGTCGGGCGAGGCTTCGGGCCTCGCCGCCACGGGAGCTTCACGATGTCAGGCCGCGGTCTCGCCCGGGGACTGAGGTTCCGGGACGTCCGATGGGGTCGGTGCCGGTTCGGGCGCTGCGGTGGGGTTCTGTGGCTCGGCGGCGGCGGTCGTCTCGGTCGAGGCAGATGGTGCCGGGGAGGTTGGTGCCGGCGTCTCGACGGGGTCGCTCAGCGCGTCGCGCAGCTCGGCTTCGAAGCCGGAGGTGATCCGGCGGATCTCTCGCGTCGCTCGTCCGAGCTTGCGCATCGCGTCGGGCAGCTTGTCCGGCCCGAGCACGAGCAACGCCACCACAGCGATGACGAGCAGCTCGGTCGCGGAGACATTGAACACGGCCGAAGTCTACGGCGCGAGCCCCTCAGCCAGATTGCGCAGGGGGCTCGAGATCGTGGCTACTCGTCCTCCGCGGGGTGCGCGGGACGTGACTCCGAGAGGGTCTGGAACCAGTCGTCGCGGCGCAGGAGCTCGTGGAACTCGAGCAGGTCGTCGTGCGTGAGCGGGGCTCCGGAGCGGTGCTCCTTGAGCTCGGCCGGACGGCTCCACGTGGACCACGCGACACCCGCTGCGAGCAGGAGCTCGACGATGTGAGGTTCGGCCGGCTTCGCCACGAGCGTCGAGCACATCGGGCACCGGAAGTGGTACGTCCCCTCGTCGTCGTCGTCACACAGGCGGACCCACACGTCGGCGGTGGTCATCTCGACGTCACCGCACTCGGTGCAGGTGGCTCGGATCGTGGCCATTTGGTCGGTTGCCCTCCGGGGTCGTCCCTGGTGTCCCCTGCGTCATCGGCCCACCGCAAGGCCGCCTTGAGCCCTGGGTTTTGGGACAATCGAGGCGTGCAGCAGCGGCTTCCCTCGCTCCGGACGCCGCCGATCGGGTTCGCGCACCGGGGGGCTCGGGCCCACGCACGGGAGAACACGCTGGAGGCGTTCTCGTTGGCGCTGAAGCTCGGCGCGACCGGCCTCGAGAGCGACGTGTGGCTCACCAAGGACGGCGAGCCGGTACTCGACCACGACGGCCTGGTCGAGCGGTGGCGAGGGTTCCGCCGAGAGCCGATCAGCCAGTACGCGCGGGAGAAGCTGCCCGGCCACATCCCGTCACTCGCAGAGCTCTACGACACGTGCGGCACCGACTTCGAGCTGTCGCTCGATCTGAAGGACGACGCGACGGTCGAAGCCGTCCTCCGTGTCGCCCGCGCCGCTGGCGGCGACGCGATCGGTCGGTTGTGGCTGTGCCATCCGCGATGGGAGGCGGCCGCCGAGTACCGCAAGCTCGACGCCGACGTCCACCTCGTCGACTCGACCCGGTTCCGCGCGATCCGGGAAGGCGCCGAGCGTCGCGCCGCGAACCTGGCCGATGCAGGCATCGACGCGCTGAACATGCACCACACGGATTGGAGCGGCGGCCTCACGACGCTCGTGCACCGCTTCGGGCGACTCGCGTTCGCTTGGGACCTGCAGCACGACCACTTGCTCCGCACCGCGCTGCGGATGGGGATGGACGGCGTCTACAGCGATCACACCGACCGCATGATGGATGCCATCAATGCGGAGGTCGGCTAGCCCCCGCGCCGCGCGTGCGCGGCCACCTCGATCACAAGAACCCTAAGTGCGTCACGGGCCAGATGCGCACGAAGGCGCGGCCCACGATGCTGCCCTCGTCGATCGCGCCGAAGAAGCGGGAGTCGCGGGAGTCACCTCTGTTGTCACCCATCACGAAGACCTTGCCCGCGGGCACCTTCGTGGGAGGCAGGTTGTCGGTGACGGTGCCAGCCGGCAGGTAGGGCTCGTCGAGGGGCCGGCCGTCGATGAAGACTTGCCCGTTCTGCGTGGAGATCGTCTCGCCGGGGAGCGCGATGACCCTCTTGATGAGGTCTTTGATCGCGTCGGGTGGCTCGTTCGGTGGGCGCTCGAACACGACGATGTCGCCCCGATGGATGTCGTGCACCTTGTACGCGAGCTTGTTGACCAGCACCCGGTCGCCGATGCGCAGCGTCGGTTCCATCGAGCGCGACGGGATGTAGAACGCCTGGAGCAGGAACGTCTTGATGACGAGGGCGACGATCAGCGCGCCGACGATGACGCCGACCCACTCGAGGATCGACTTCGCGTTCGAGCGCGGAGCGTGATCTTCCGGCGGCTCCGGGACGTCAGCAGCGGGGGGAGAGTCTGATTCGAGCACGAGGACTCGCAGGGTAGCGGGGGGTGGCGCCGTCAGAGCGACGCGATGAGCTTCTCGACCCTTTCGTCACGCGACTTGAAGGGGTCTTTGCACAGGACCGTGCGCTGGGCCTGGTCGTTCAGCTTCAGGTGCACCCAGTCGACGGTGAAGTCGCGGCGCTTGTCCTGGGCGTGCCGGATGAACTCCCCGCGCAGCCGGGCCCGGGTGGTCTGCGGCGGGACCGACTTGGCCTCGAAGATGTCGATGTCACGGGCCGCCCGCTCCACCGCGCCGTTGCGCTGGAGCAGGTAGTACAGCCCGCGGCCGCGGTGCACGTCGTGGTAGGCCAGGTCGAGCTGAGCCACCCGGGGCGAGGACAGCGGAAGGTCGTGCCGGGCCCGGTAGCGCTCGATCAGCTGGTACTTGGTCACCCAGTCGATCTCGCGGGCGATCATGTCGAGGTTGCCCGTCTCGATCGCGGCCAGCGCCCGCTCCCACATGTCGAGGACCCGCTTGCTCACCGGGTCGAGGCCATTCTTGGCGGTGAAGTCCTTGGCCCGGTTCAGGTACTCGTACTGGATGTCCAGCGCGGACATCTCGCGGCCGTTGGCCAGCCGGACCCGGCTGCGGCCGGTCATGTCGTGGCTGACCTCGCGGATCGCGCGGATCGGGTTGTCCAGCGTCATGTCCCGCAGCACCGCGTCGGCCTCGATCATCCGCAGCAGCAGGTCGGTGGAGCCGACCTTGAGCAGCATCGTGGTCTCGCTCATGTTGGAGTCGCCGACGATCACGTGCAGCCGCCGGAACCGCTCGGCGTCGGCGTGCGGCTCGTCCCGGGTGTTGATGATCGGCCGGGACCGGGTGGTCGCCGACGACACGGGTTCCCAGATGTGCTCGGCGCGCTGGCTGACGCAGTACACCGCGCCGCGCGGGGTCTGGAGCACCTTGCCCGCGCCGCAGATGATCTGCCTGGTGACCAGGAACGGGATCAGGATGTCGGCCAGCCTGCCGAACTCGCCGTGCCGGCCGACCAGGTAGTTCTCGTGGCAGCCGTAGGAGTTGCCCGCCGAGTCGGTGTTGTTCTTGAA
>DATKAS010000369.1:0-3449 GCA_035497855.1 Acidimicrobiales bacterium | reverse complement strand
CCGATCGCGACAAGGCCGCGGCACACCTCGAAGGTGGCGCGCCTCGGGTGATCGTCTCTGCCCCGAGCACCGGGGCGGACGCGACCTTCGTCGTCGGCGTCAACGACGACACGTTCGACCCCTCCAAGCACCTTGTCGTGTCGAACGCGTCATGCACCACGAACTGCTTTGTGCCGATGATCAAGGTGCTCGACGACGCGTTCGGTGTCGAAAAGGGCCTCATGACGACCGTGCACGCGTACACCGGTGATCAGATGCTGGTCGACGGCCCCCACAAGGACCTGCGCCGGGCCCGCGCAGCCGCGGTGAACATCACCCCTGCTTCGACCGGTGCCGCTCGGGCGACGGGGCTCGTCCTCCAGTCGATGAAGGGCAAGCTCGACGGCACCGCGCTGCGTGTGCCCGTGCCGGACGGGTCCATCACGGACTTCGTCGGGCTGCTGCATCGTGACGTGACGAAAGACGAGATCAACGAGGCGTTCGCGAAGGCTGCTGCAAGCGGTCCACTCGCCGGAAAGCTCGTGTACTCCGACGAGCCGATCGTCTCGTCCGACATCGTCGGGTCGCCCGCGTCGTGCACGTTCGACTCGCCGCTGACGATGGCGATGGGCAACCTCGTGAAGATCCTCGGCTGGTACGACAACGAGTGGGGCTACTCGAACCGCCTGGTCGACCTGGCTCTCATCGTTGGCGCCGCGAACCACTGAGTTGAAGCTCCCCCTCCTCGAAGACTTGCCCGATGTCGCGGGCAAACGGGTGCTGCTGCGCGCCGACTTCAATGTGCCCCTCGAGGGCAGCGAAATCACCGACGACCTCCGCATCCGCGCCGCGCTGCCGACGATCGAGTGGCTCACCGAGAACGGTGCGCACGTCACGGCGTGCAGCCACCTCGGCCGACCGAAGGGCAAGCCCGACGATCGCTGGTCGATGGCGCCTGTGCGGGCGCGCCTCGCCGAGCTCGCACCGGGTGTCGAGCTGCTCGAGAACCTTCGGTTCGACCCGGGGGAGGAAGCGAACGACCCCGCGTACGTCGAGCGGCTCGTGGCAGGACGAGACCTCTACGTCGACGACGCGTTCGGTGCCGCCCACCGCGCCCACGCGTCGATCGTCGGGCCCCCACGCACGTTGCCGAGTGCGGCCGGTCGGCTCCTCGCACGCGAGGTCGAGGTCCTGCTCGGCATGCGCGACCATCCCCGCCGGCCCTTCGTCGCGGTGCTGGGCGGCGCGAAGGTGAGCGACAAGATCGGCGTCATCGACGCGCTGCTCGGTGTCGTCGACTCGCTCGTGGTCGGCGGCGCGATGTGCTTCACGTTCCTGGCCGCACGAGGTGCGTCGATCGGGGACTCGCTCTTCGAGCCGGATCAGGTCGACGTGTGCCGCCGACTGCTCGACAGCGGCAAGCCGATCCACCTTCCCTCCGACATCGTCGCTCTGTCGCCGTCGGGCCAGGTCGCGACGTACGGCACTCGCCTGCCGGATGGCTGGAAGGGCTACGACATCGGCCCCGGCACTGCGGCCGAGTTCGCAGACGTCATCGCAGACGCCAACACGATCTTCTGGAACGGCCCGATGGGCGTGTTCGAGGACGAGCGCTTCGCTTCGGGCACCCTGGCGGTCGCGCACGCGGTCGCCGACGCGCACGGCTTCACGGTCGTCGGTGGTGGCGACAGCGCGGCAGCGCTCGCGCAGTTCGGACTCGCCGGCGAGGTCGACCACGTGTCCACCGGTGGGGGCGCGTCGCTCGAGCTGCTCGAGCTCGGCGACCTTCCCGGCCTCGCAGCACTTCGGAGCGCGCCGAATGCCCGCTGACTCCTCTGCTCGCAAACCCTTGATCAGCGGCAACTGGAAGATGCACCTCAACCACTTCGAGGCGCTCCAGACCGTGCAGAAGCTGCACTACAAGCTCACCAAGGCCGACTTCGACGCCGTCGACGTGTCGGTGCACCCGCCGTTCACCGACCTGCGCACCGTGCAGACCGCGATCGAGTCCGACCACATGTCGCTCATCCTCGGCGCGCAGACCTGCCACTGGGAAGAGAAGGGTGCCTTCACCGGCGAGGTCGCTCCCGGGATGCTCGCCAAGCTGCAGGTGCGCTACGTCATCGTCGGCCACTCCGAACGTCGCCAGCTCTTCGGCGAGACCGACGAGCAGGTCAACGCGAAGGTGCGGGCGGTTCTCGCGAACCAGATGACGCCGATCATGTGCGTCGGCGAGACGCTCGAGGAGCGCGAAGCGGGCGAGACGGAAGGCCGGGTGCTGTCACAGCTCCGGGCCGGGCTGACTCGAGTGGATCGTGCCGCGGTGGGAGGGATGGTCGTCGCGTACGAGCCGATCTGGGCGATCGGCACCGGGCGAACCGCGACGCCGGCCGATGCTCAGGCCGTGTGCGCGGTGCTCCGGGCCGAGGTCGCGACGATCGTCGGCACCGAGGCAGCGGCGGCGCTGCGGATCCAGTACGGGGGGTCGGTGAAGGCGGTGAACGCCGCCGAGCTGATGGCCGAGCGCGACATCGACGGTGCGCTCGTCGGGGGCGCGAGCCTCGATCCTGACGAATTCGCGGCGATCGTGCAGTACCGCCTCCGCTGACCGGAACGGCAGGCCAGTCGTCAAGAAGCCGTAACGCGGGTGTCCCAAGAGGCTCCGGAGCCCTCTGCTATCTTCGAACCCGGCCATCCGCCCTGGAAAAGGGGAGGTAGGACGGGTGCGCTGCAATCCCGAGTGGTCGAACGCCGGTTGCGCCGGGCGGTTCCTGCCGGGCGGATCACGTGGTCTGAGGCGGATCTCCGCTGCAGAGGGAAGCGTGCTCCAGCTCCCCACGCACACACCAGGAGGTCCATTACGTGAGACGAACCCCGAGGAGCGTCAAGGCGCTCGCGGTGCTGCTGGGACTCGGCCTGTTCGCCGCCGCGTGCGGTGACGACAGCGGGAGCAGCGCAGGAACGACGGCGTCCGGTGGGGCCGGCACGTCAGCGGCGGGCGGCGGCGCGGCCACCACGGCGGCGGTCGACCGCACGCCGACGGGCGGCACCATCACGATCGGTGCCGAGCAGTGGCCCGAGTGCATCAACCCGATCACCCAGTGCGCCAACTCGTCGTGGATGCAGTGGACGACGATGACGCCGACGATGCCCGGCGTGTGGAAGACGACCAATGACGGGAACTTCGCGGTGACCTCATTGGTCACCGAGGAGCCGACGCTCGACAACGGTGACATCACGGAGAACCCGTTCACGATCACCTTCAAGATCAACCCCGCCGCTGTGTGGGACGACGGGTCGCCGATCACAAGCGCCGACTTCGAGTTCACGTGGCACGCGACGCTCGACACCGAGGGCTCGCTCACGACTGCCGGGTGGGACCAGGTCGACTCGATCGACACGACCGATCCGCACACCGCGATCGTGAAGTTCAAGACGAACTACGCGGCGTACAAGAACATGTTCTACCC
>DATKAS010000368.1:0-5190 GCA_035497855.1 Acidimicrobiales bacterium | reverse complement strand
GAGGAGTGCGAGAAGCTCGTCGACACCGCCGTCGAGAACTTCGGCACCATCGACATCCTGGTGAACAACGCCGGTGGGTCGAGCGGCTTCGCGCCGGTGGCCCAGATGTCGGACGAGGCGTGGCTCGAGTGCCTCGATTGGTGCCTCAACCACACGTTCTGGTGCAGCCGGCGCGCGCTGCAGACGATGGAGAAGAACCACTTCGGCCGGATCATCAACATCTCGTCCGTCGAGGGCCGTCACGCGAACAAAGCGGCGGTGTCGCACTACATCACGAACAAGCACGCCATCAACGGGCTCACGAGGGCGATCGCATTCGAGTACGGCGCGGTCGGGATCACGTGCAACGCGATCTGCCCCGGCGCGATCGAGACCGACATCATGAAGGTCGCCGGACCACAGGCCGCGCAAGCGATGGGCATCACCTACGAGGAGTTTCTCGACAGCTACGCGCAGGAAGCGTCCATCAAGCGCCTGAACACGCTCGAGGAGGTCGCGGCGATGGCCGTGCTGCTGTGCTCACACGCGGGCGGCGGCATCAACGGCGCGGTCCTCGACGTGCACGGGGGCACGCTGCTGGCGTGAGGCGCGGCTAGCTCGTGGCGTGGAGCGCGGCCAAGTAGCCGAAGACCATGGCCGGGCCGAGTGTGCCGCCGGGGCCTCCGTACGTCATGCCGAACGGCGATCCCATCACGTTGCCCGCCGCATAGAGCCCCTGGATGGGCGCGCCGTCGACGTCGAGCACGCGGGCGTCGCGATCCACCCTCGGACCGCCCTTGGTGCCGAGGCATCCGCTGTGGATCTCGACGGCGTAGTAGGGCCCGCGCTCGAGCGGGCCGAGGGTGGCCTCGGCCTTGCCCTTCAGGTAGGGATCGCCCCACCAGCGGTCGAAGGCACTGTCGCCACGCCCGAAGTCGGGGTCGTTGCCTTGGGCGCACTGCGCGTTCCAGTCCCGGATCGTCGCGGTGAGCCCGTCGGGATCGATCGCAAGCCGGTCCGCGAGCGCCGCGGGAGTGTCCCCCCGGATGACCCACTTGGGGACACCGTGGGCTTCGATGCCCGAGGCCACCCGGAACCCGTACTTGTCGACGTAGGTCTGGTCGAACACGAGCCAGCACGGAAGGTTGGCGTACTCGAATCGAGAGACGTCCTCGACGTGGAACGCAGCGCCGAACGCGTTGTAGTTCGCCGCTTCGTTCGTGAATCGGCGGCCGCGCTTGTTGACCATGATCGAGTGGGGGAGCGTGCGCTGGCCGTTGATCAGCACGCGTCCCATCGGGTTCTCGTTCTGCGGCACGGAGGCGACGGGGATCCACCAGGCCTCGCGCATGTTGGAGAGCATCGCTCCTGCCCGCATCGCCATGCGCAGACCGTCACCCGTGTTCGTCTCCATCGAGACAGGGTGCGTCATCGGACCGCGCAGGAAGCTGCGGACGAGCTGGCGGTCCCACTCGAAGCCACCCGACGCGAGGATCACGCCATTCGAAGCACGGAGCTCCGCGGGGCCGTCCGGACCCTCGACGAGCAACCCGACGACCTTCCCCTCCTCGACGATGAGCTCGCGGGCCGCGCAGGAGGTGACGGGTTCGACGCCGCGATCGAGGCATGCCTTGAGCAGCCGACCGATGAGCGCCTGGCCGCAACCTCGTTCGTTGCGGATGTCGCGTCGTTCGAGCTCGGCCTTGCTGGGTGGGTCGGGGATCGCCTTGCCGAGGGGCGTCTCGCTCATCGTGATGTGCGGGTCCGCGAAGTAGGGCGACGGAGTGACGCGTTCGGCCCAGTCACCCAGCTCGTCGAACGGGAAGAGGGGACATTCGATCGTGCGCCCGCCATCGGGGCTGCCGCCCGGGAACTCGGGGTGGTAGTCGGGCATGCCCGGGACTGCGTAGAACTGCACCGGCGTGGTCGCTTCGAGCATCGACACCATCTCGGGACCTGCGTCGACGTATGCCTCGATCAGCTCGCGCTCGAGCATGTCGCGCGAGAGCGACATGACATAGGTGATCGCGCGCTCACGATCGTCGCTGATGCCGGCCTCCCGCATGTGCGGGTTGTTCGGGATCCACACCTGCCCGCCAGACCACGCGGCAGTGCCTCCCACGAGCGGTGCCTTCTCGACGACGGTCACCCGTGCCCCGCGCTCGGCGGCGACGACAGCGGCCGTCAAGCCTGCAGCTCCTGTGCCAACCACGATGATGTCCATGAACGCCTCGGAAGACCGGAGTTACTTGATGCGGACTATAGTGTCGGGGCTCTGCGACGGGAGAGGTCGACGTGGACGAGGCGTACCTCGAGGAGTTCCGGCTGCGCTCGACCGCCGAGGCAGCCCGGGTCGCTGCGCCCGACGGGTTCCCGGCGCTCCCCGACATCCCGCTCGGGCGCTACACCGATCCGAGCTTCTACGAGCTCGAGGTTCGTGGCCTGTTCGAACGCACCTGGCTCTACGCGTGCCACGACTCTGAGCTCGCGGGTCCCGGCTCGTACCTTCTGACCGACGTCGTCGGGGCCCCCGTGCTGCTCGTGCGGGGTAACGACGGACGGGTGCGTGCCTTCTACAACGCGTGTCGTCACCGCGGCGCGCCGGTCGTGCGCGGTGTGCGCGGGAACGCGAGGCTGCTCGTGTGCCAGTTCCACTCGTGGAGCTACGACCTCGAGGGCACCCTCGTCCGCGTCCCAGATGAGGCCGATTTCGTCGGCCTCTGCCGTGAGGAGCGCGGCTTGCCGCCAGTGCGTTGCGAGTCGTGGGGCGGCTGGTGGTTCGTGAACCTCGACCCCGACGCGCCGCCGCTGCTCGACTTCCTGCATCCGATCCCGTTGCTGCTCGCCGATGTCGCGGCGTCGCCGCTTCGCGTCATCGACACCAAGAGCGTCGACCTCGCCTGCAACTGGAAGATCCTCGCCGAGGGCTTCCTCGAGGTGTACCACGCGCGCACCGTCCACCCGACGACCGTGGCGCCCACGCTCGACACTCGCGGCACCGTGATCTCGCTGTTCGACCACGGACACCAGAACATGCTCTCTCCGGTGATCCCCGGCACGCGCAGCGACGGACGAGAGGCACTCGTCACGCTCGCGCACGTGCCTCCGGTCATGCGGGAGCCCATCCAGGCCGCACACGGCATCTTCCCGAACCTGATCACGCCACTCGATGCGCGTGGCTTTCCGTTCCTCGTGTTCTGGCCGACCGCGATCGATCGCACCCGGCTCGACATCGTGTGGTTCGCGGCGGACTGGGGCGACGGTGAGCTGCCCGGCAAGGACCTCTGGCAGAAGCGGCTCGACCGGTTCGACTCGCTCATGGACGAGGACTACCTGAACCTCGAGCCGATCCAGCGGTCGGTCGAACATGCCGCGCACGGCGGTGCCGTGGTCGGGTTCCAGGAACGACGCATCTGGCACGTGCACGCGTGGATCGACAAGGTCATCGGGGCCGAGCGCGTGCCCGAGCATCTGCGGGTCCCGGACGTGCTGAGTGACTGGGTCGAGCACTTGTGACGAGCGGTCGGCTGCTGGCGGTGACGGGTGGGCACCGATTCGACCTCGTCGCGTTCTCGGCGATGCTCGACGCGGTGTGCGAGCAGCTCGGCTGGGCCTGGGCGCACGCGACACAACCGGCTGCGCAGCACTGGATGGTGGGGGACCACGCCGGCACCTTCGACGCGATCTTGCTCCACGACCTCCCTGGGCTCGACCTCGCGCGTGGTCGTGAGCCGCGCGCGCACGCCCCGAGCGACGCGACTCGCCGGGGAGTGATCGAACTCCTCGAAGCGGGACAGGGCATCGTCGCGACCCATCACGCGCTCGCCGGCTGGCCCGCCTGGGACGGGTGGGCGAGCGCGCTCGGCGGCCGCTTCCTGTACGCGCCGGGATCGCTTCGCTCGCGACGAGAGCCCTCGTCCGGGTACCGGATGGATGCCTACGCGGTGGAAGTCGTCGCTCCCGATCACCCGGTCTGCGCCGGAGTAGAGACCTTCGACGTCGACGACGAGCTGTACCTGTGCCCGGTCTTCGAAGCCGAGGTCGTGCCGCTGCTCGCCACCCGCGCCGACATCGCGCCGGAGACGATGATCTCGACGTACGACGAGGTCTCGAGGGGCGAGCAGCTTCCGGCCGCGAGCAGTGCATGGGGCAGCCAGCTGCTGGGCTGGGCGAAGGTCGCCGGCGCGAGCCCGTTGGTGTACCTGCTCCCGGGCCACGGCCCGACCACGATGGAGCGACCGCAGTACCGCCGCCTGCTCGCCAACGCGTGCGAGTGGGTCGCGTCGCCGAGTGCACACGCGTGGGCTCGTGCGCAGCCGAGCCCGATCTCGATGGAGTGACCGCCGCTCAGGACAAGGCGACGATGCGGTGGGAGATCTCGCGCAGCGCGGTGCGGAGCTTCGCGCTCGGCTCGTTGCTCAACGGCCCATCGGCGAGCCGCATGGTGTGGATCGCGATGAGCATGTCGACCAGCGTGCGAGCGCAGAGCTGCTCGACGCCGCGCCGCGCTGCCGTGGTGCGATTGCGGGACTCACCGGTGCGGAGGTAGCCGAACGCCCGCTGCACGTGCAGCTCCTCGAACTCCTGGCGCAGCGTCGCGATCTGGCGCGTGGCGCCGGGCAGCTGCAGATAGAGGAGCGTGGCTTCGTCGGGATGGGTGTCGATCCAGTCCCACACGGCATCGATGACTGCGTCGAGCGTGGGCTCGTCGCCTGGCACGCCGTCAGCGCGCACGGTCGACACGACTTCGCTGATCGAGTCGAACACCTTGTGCACCGCGGCGCTGTACAGCTCCTCCTTGCCGGAGAAGTGGTAGTAGACCGCGGTCGCGACGACGTTGGCCTCTTCTGCGACGTCGTTGATCGACGCGTCGGTGAGGCCCTTGCGGGCGAAGAGCGCGATCGCGGCGTCGATGATGTCGTTGCGGCGCGAGGGTCGGTGCGCGGGGGGTGACGTGATGGTTGTCATCGCCTCGATCTGACTTGCTCGATGCTGACTTCGAAGAAACGGTTCAGCCGCCAGGGTCGCCCTACTGTATGCCGCATCGACTCTCCGGCTGCGCCCCGCCGCCCCGCCCACCGGCCCTCGCGGCGGCACACAGTCGTCGACGGGGCGATGGGGCTGTTCGCGGCGATGCCGGTCGACGAGGTCACCGTGCAGGACATCGCGAACGCGGTCGACATGACCTCTGCTGCTGTCTACTACCACTTC
>DATKAS010000367.1:0-5611 GCA_035497855.1 Acidimicrobiales bacterium | reverse complement strand
GTACGCAGTGCGCAGGTCGTCGCCGCCGAAGCAGATGTTCGTCGTCAGGAAGTCGCCGGTGTCGACGTGCTCGATGATCTTCCCTGCCGGTGAGATCACGGTGATGCCCGCCGACTCGGCGATCGTCGCGACGCACACGTTGCCCGCGTCGTCGACCGCGAGCGAGTCGAGGAGCGAAAGCCCGGGAAGCCCGCACAGCAGCATCGCCGCGAAGTCGAGCGGCGCGACCGGAGCGACCTCGCCAGGCCTCACGATGCGTCGCTGGAACACACGGCCGGTCTGCGTCTCGGCGTAATAGACCATGTCGCCCGCCGGCGACAGGCCGATGCCGTTCGGCGCGTCGGTCGGGAAGATCACCTCGATGATCGACGAGCCGTCGGCCTTCGCGTAGTAGATGCCGGTGCGGTCGCTCAGGCGGTCGTGGCGGATGCCGTGGTCGGTGAACCAGAAGCCGCCCTCGGTGTCGAACACGAGGTCGTTCGGCGCGCGGAGCGGATGGCCGTCGCACTCGGTGTAGAGGTCGGTCACGGCGCCCGTGCTCATGTCGATGCGCTGGATGCGGCCGCCGATGTAGCGGTTCGGATCGTGCGGCCCGGGGAGCATCAAGCCGCCGAGGTCGACCGGGCTGAACGCACCGCCGTTGTTGCACAGGTACAGCGCGCCGTCGGGTCCGACTGCGAGACCGTTCGGCCCGCCCGGCACCTCGGCGATGACCTCCTTCGTGCCATCTGGCTTCACCCTGCTCACTGCGGGTCCGAACATCTCGACGAGGACGACACTGCCGTCGGACATCGCGATCGGTCCCTCGGGGAAGCGCAGTCCGGACGCGACCTCGCGCAGCTCAGCCATGGGTGGCAGTGACCTCCGTCGTGATGCCGCCTCGAGGCAACCAGGTGGTGTGCACGGTCATCCGCCGAGGCGCGATCGCGGCGACCAGATCGTCGAGGATGCGGTTGGTCACGTCCTCGTGGAACGCGCCCTCGTCGCGGTACGACCAGAGGTACAGCTTGAGCGACCTCAGCTCGACGATCTTCTCGTCGGGCACGTACTCGATTCGCACCGTCGCGAAGTCGGGCTGTCCCGTCATGGGGCACACGCACGTGAGCTCGGACGTCTCACACGTGACCACGTAGTCGCGGCCCGGATGCGGGTTCGGCACCGCGCAGAGGTCGCGAGACGGCGAGCTGGGCACGGCGAGGACCCTACTGCGCCACTTCAGTCGTTCAGGATGCCGTCGAGCTCCTCGGGCGTCATCAGCACCGCTCGCGCCTTCGACCCCTCCGACGGTCCGACGACACCACGCTGCTCGAGGAGATCCATCAGCCGGCCGGCGCGCGCGAATCCGACGCGCAGCTTGCGCTGCAGCATCGACGTCGAGCCGAGCTGCGAGCGCACGACGAGCTCCATCGCCTGGCGGGTGAGGGCCTCGTCGTCATCGTCGTCGCCCGCGAAGCTCACGCCCGTCGCGCCGCGGCCGTCCTCGCCCTCGATGCCCGCGACGTACTCGGGCTCCCCACCACCTTGGCGCCTCCAGTGCCCGACGACCTTGCGCACCTCGTCCTCGCTCACCCACGCGCCTTGCACACGCTGCGGAACGCTCGACGCCGGACCGAGCAGCAGCATGTCGCCCTGCCCGATCAGCCGTTCGGCGCCCTGCTGGTCGAGGATCACCCGACTGTCGGCCAGGCTCGACACCGCGAACGCGAGCCGCGCCGGGATGTTCGCCTTGATGACGCCCGTGATGACGTTCACCGACGGACGCTGCGTCGCGACGACGAGGTGGATGCCGACCGCACGAGCCATCTGCGCGATGCGGCAGATCGAGTCTTCGACGTCACGCGCCGCGACCATCATGAGGTCGTTCAGCTCGTCGACGACCACGAGGATGAACGGAAGCCGTTCGTACGCGATGTCGGAGCCGAGCGGCGGGACGAGCTCACCACGGTCGTACGCCGCGTTGTAGCCGGTGATGTCGCGCACACCCACCTGGTGCAAGAGGTCGTAGCGGCGTTCCATCTCCTTCACTGCCCACGCGAGCGCGTTCGCCGCTCGCTTCGGGTTCGTGACCACAGGTGTGAGGAGGTGGGGCAGCCGGTTGTACTGGCCCATCTCGACCCGCTTCGGGTCGACAAGGATCAGGCGCACCTGATCGGGAGTCGAGCGCATCAGGATCGACGTGACGATCGAGTTGATGCAGCTCGACTTGCCTGCGCCGGTGGCACCAGCGACGAGCAGGTGGGGCATCGTCGCGAGGTTCATCATGACGGCGCGGCCCGCGATGTCTCGCCCGACCGCGACCTCGAGTGGGTGCACGGCCTTGCGCGCCTCGTTCGAGCTCAGGATGTCGCCGAGCGCGACGAGGTGGCGCTGGCGGTTCGGCACCTCGACACCGATGGCCGACCGGCCGGGGATCGGAGCGAGGATGCGCACGTCGGCCGAAGCCATCGCGTAGGCGATGTCCTTGTGGAGGCTCGTGACCCGCGCGACCTTCACGCCGGGCGCGAGCTCGAGCTCGTAGCGCGTGACCGTCGGTCCCACCGTCATGCCGACGAGCCGCGTCTCGACCCCGTGGGCCGCGAGCGCGGCCTCGAGCACGCGGCCCGCCTCCTCGATCAGGCGCTCGTCGATCTCCTGCGCGGAGCTGCGCGCGAGCAACGTGAGCGCCGGGAGCTTCCACCCGCCCTTCTTCGCGGCGGGACCGAGCGGGATCTCGAGCTGCTCGACGACGATCTCTTCGGGCTCGTCGTCGTCCTCCACCTCCTCGTCTTCGTCGATGGCGACGTCGAGCTCCTCGGCGACCTCTTCGTCGACGTCGTAGATCAGCGACCCCATCTCCGGCGACGTCTCGCGCACGTCGATGACCTCGCCGCCGGCAGGCGCTGTGCCGAAGCGCTCGCCCGACAACGTCGACACCGAACCGACCATCCGTCGCGCAGCGGCGTGCACCGGTCGCACGCCATCGGCGGCGCGTGCCGCGATCGCGCGCAAGGTCGCGCGGGTGAGGATCAGCAGGCCCGCCACGCCGACGCCGACGAGCACGAGGGCCGCGCCGGCTGTCGCGAGGACGTTCTGCAACGGAAGGGCGACGAGCGCGCCGAGGTACCCGCCAGCGTCACGGAAGTCGTCCAATGGCGCGCCCCAGCTGTCCGGGCCGAATGCGAGCTGCAGCAAGCCCGTCGCGGACACCGCGAGGAGCGCGAAGCCGAGGCCGAGCCGCAGCCGCTCGACCGGTGCTCGTCCCCGGATGAGCGCGATCCCGACACACGCGAGCGCGATCGGCACGACCAGCCGGACCCATCCGACGAGCAGCCCGATCCCTTCGCGAAGCCACGCTCCGACGGGGCCCGACCAGCTCGCGTAGATGCCGAGACCGGCAACGACTGCGACGACGAGGCACGCCAGCCCAGCGAGATCACCCTCGTGCCCGGAGATCGCCTCGCGCCATCCCGACGGTCGCGGCGCGGTCGCTCGGGAGCCCGATCGCGAGCCCCCCGACTTGGTGCTCTTCGCCTGCTGACGGGTAACCACAACAGCCACAACGCTAACAGCAGCAACATCAGCAACAGGGGGTGTTGCCAGACCCCTCCCAGGGAACGATGGTCGCGACATGAAGTGGTCGAGGGGCGCATCCACCGAGTACGTGCGTGACGAGCGCGGCCAGTCGCCGGGGAGCGGCCTCGGGTCGATCATCGGTGGGCTCGGCCCGGTCGGCAAAGGCGGCGGCGCCGCCGGCCTCGTGATCGCCCTCCTCCTGCTGTTCCTCGGCGGGCGTTCGGTCCTCGGCAGCGACGGCGGCTTCGACCCGAGCGGAGGGCTGGACGGCACGGGCACCGCGCAGGCCGCGCCGGCAGGTCAGTCGCTCGGTGACCAAGCACCCGATCCCGACGCCGACCTCAAGGACTTCGTCACCTACGTGTTCGACGACGTGCAGACGTTCTGGGGTCAGCAGCTCGGTGAGGGCAGGTACCGACCCGCGACGCTCGTGCTCTTCACCGGTCAGACGCAATCAGGGTGCGGGCTGGCCGACTCGGGGATGGGGCCCTTCTACTGCCCGGTCGACATGACGGCGCGCCTCGACCTCGACTTCTTCCGCGAGCTGCAGAACCGGTTCGGCGCGCCTGGCGACTTCGCCCAGGCGTATGTCATCGCGCACGAGATGGGTCATCACGTGCAGAACCTGGTCGGCATCAGCGACAAGGTGCACGACGAGGAGCAGAGCAACCCCGACCAGGCCAACGAGCTGTCGGTGCGCCTCGAGCTGCAGGCCGACTGCCTCGCGGGCGTGTGGGGCCACAGCGTCTTCGCGCGCGGCGACCTCGATCAGGGTGACGTCGAGGAGGCGCTCGGCGCGGCACAAGCGGTGGGCGACGACACGCTCTCCGGCCACCCCGGGAGCACGATCAACCAGGACACCTGGACGCACGGTTCGTCAGCAGAGCGCGTGAAGTGGTTCACCACGGGCTACGAGAGCGGCGACGCGTCGACGTGTGACACGTTCAACGCCAAGGATCTGGGTTGAGAGACGACGCCGGTTGGGCGGCGCTGTACGCCGCCGGGTGCGCGAAGCACCGATCGTCGAGCGAAGCGAGCCGAGCCCGCGGGAGCGCAGCGGACGACGGCGAGGTCACCTCGTGGGGTGGTAGACGCCGAACTCGTCGCGCAGCGCGTCGCTGACTTCGCCGAGCGTCGCCCGCTCCGCCAGCGCAACCCGCATCGGGATCAGCAGGTTCTGCGTGCCGCGCGCAGCCGCCTTCACGTCCTCCAGCGCGTGCGCGACGGCGTCCTGATCTCGGCTGGCGCGCACCGCCTTCACGCGCGCGGCCTGCTGGCGCTGCAATGCCGGATCGATCGGGAAGATCTCGGGCTCTGAGGCTTCGTCCTCCACGAACCGGTTCACGCCGACGATGGTGCGCTCGCCGTCGTCGACCGACTTGGCGTACTCGTAGGCAGCGGACTCGATCTCGGCCATCTGGAAGCCGGCCTCGATCGCCGCAACCGCTCCGCCCATCGCGTCGATGCGATCGAGGTACTCACGCGCCTTCGCCTCGACCTCGTCGGTGAGCCACTCGAGGTAGTAGGAGCCGCCGAGCGGGTCAGCGGTGTCGACGACGCCGGACTCGTACCCGATGACCTGCTGCGTGCGCAGCGCGATCTTCACCGCCCGCTCGGTCGGCAGGCCGAGCGCCTCGTCGAAGCTGTTGGTGTGCAGCGACTGCGTGCCGCCGAGCACCGCGGCGAGCGCCTGCAGCGCGACCCGTACGACGTTGTTCTCGGGCTGCTGAGCCGTGAGCGTCGACCCGCCGGTCTGCGTGTGGAAGCGCAGAAGCTTCGACGCCTCCTTCTGCGCGCCGAATCGCTCGCTCATGATCGACCACCACAGCCGCCGCGCGGCGCGGTACTTCGCGATCTCCTCGAGGAAGTTGTTGTGCGCGTTCCAGAAGAACGAGAGCCGCGGCGCGAACTCGTCGACGTGAAGACCCGCGTCGATCGCGGCCTGCACGTACGCGATGCCGTTCGCGATCGTGAAGGCGATCTCCTGCACCGCGGTCGAGCCGGCCTCGCGGATGTGGTAACCGGAGATGGAGATCGTGTTCCAGCGCGGGATGCGCTC
>DATKAS010000366.1:0-2078 GCA_035497855.1 Acidimicrobiales bacterium | reverse complement strand
GAAGGTGCTCGTCGACATGCCGCCGAACCAGATGGCCTTCCACCTCGGCGGTGCGCTCGCGTTCGGCACCGACGGCAAGCTGTACTTCTCGACAGGCGAGCACGTCGGCGTGGACCCGCAGAGCCTCCAGGATCCTGCTGGAAAGATCTTCCGGTTCAATGCCGACGGGAGCGTGCCCGACGACGACCCCCACGTCGCAACGGGCTCTGGTGTCATGCGCGCGGTCTGGGCGCGCGGCTTTCGCGCCCCGTTCACAATGGCGGTCGAACCCTCGACCGGGCGACTGTTCGTGAGCGAGGTCGGTGACTCGAAGTTCGAAGAGGTCGACGAGATCGTGAAGGACGGGAACTACGGCTGGCCGCTCTCGGAAGGGCCGACGACGACGCCCGGTCAAACCGGTCCGATCTTCAGCTACGGCCACGATCAGGGTTGCGCGATCGTCGGCGGTGCATTCGGTCCTCGGGGCTACTCGTTCATGGACTACTGCAAGGGATGGATCCGCGCGTTCGATCCGAACACGAAGCAAGTGGTCGACCTCGGTCACGCCGGAGGGAAGGGGCCGGTCGCGATCGCCAGCGCGGGCGGGAAGCTGTACTACGTCACGCGGGGATCGACCGACCTCGACGGCGGATCCGGCCCGGGCTATGAGACCGGCAAGCTGTTCGAGCTCGACCCGACGGTGAGCGCGACCCCGACTGGAAGCTAGGGCTCAGACCACCCACTCGATGTTGCGCTCGCCCGGTGCGCTGCCCAGGTTGATGTTGCGCTCGGCATCGTCGATGGTCGGCAGGTCGGGGACCTCGAGCGCACGTGCCAACGTCGTCGGACGACCGTCGACGAGGGCCGCGTGCACTTCGCTGCGCCGCCGCTTGACTTCCTTCTTCGGCATGCGAGGCCGACGCGCCGCATGACGGACACCACTCAGTGCAATTGCGCACGCCCGGCAGAACGGCGGCCGGCGATCGCCCTTGGGAAACACGAGGAACTCGCCCGAGAACGGAAGCCCGCACTCGTCGCACACGTCGATCGCTCGCTCGAAGGGATTGTTCGTGCATTGCATGGAGAGCATGGTCTCCGGTTTGTGACTCATGGGCTATAGGACCTTCGAATCATTGAAAGCCGTTGAACGGGCACGTGATCGATGTGAAGGCGCGCGAGGAGGAGGGTGATGCAAATCGCTGCACCCGAGGGGGGCCGAATGGCCCACACCTCCTACCCAACTGCATTCCTGTCGGCCGCAGGCGTGCGATCATTAGGCAGTGATCGAGCGCTACTCGATGCCCGAGATGGCATCGCTCTTCACCGACGAAGCCCGCTTCGCTCGATGGCTCGAGGTGGAGCTCCTGGCCACTGAGGCCTGGGCAGAGCTCGGGGTCGTCCCCTCCTCCGATGCAGTCGAGGCCCGTCGACGTGCGCCGGTCGTCGACGCCGAATTCGTGCGAGCGGTCGGTGCCAGGGAAGCGCAGACGGACCATGACGTCGCGGCGTTCGTCGACGTGGTGCAAGAGCGCATCGGTGGCACCGCGGGGAAGTGGGTCCACTACGGGCTCACCTCGTCGGATGTCGTCGACACCGCCCTCTGCTCGACGCTCACTGACGCCGCCGATCTCCTCGTCGAAGCGGCCAGCGCGCTCGTCGATGTCCTTCGGCGCAACGCGAACGCACATCGCGACACGGTCACCGCCGGGCGTACCCACGGCGTCCACGCCGAGCCGACGACGTTCGGCGTGAAGCTCGCGCTGTGGTGCCTCCAGATCGACCGCGAGCGGACGCGACTGCGCGACGCGCGCGACGCGATCGCGGTTGGCAAGCTCTCGGGCGCCGTCGGCACCTACTCGAACATCGATCCGGAGGTGGAGGCCTCAGTCTGCGCGGCGCTCGGTCTCCGACCCGTGCCGGCGACGCAGGTCATCAGCCGCGATCGGCACGCGCAGTACCTTTACGCATGTGCGTCGGTGGGAGCGACGATCGAGATGATCGCCACCGAAGTCCGCCACCTTCAACGCACCGAGGTCGGTGAGGTCGAGGAGGGCTTCAAGGTGGGCCAGAAGGGCTCGTCCGCGATGCCCCACAAGCGC
>DATKAS010000365.1:0-4236 GCA_035497855.1 Acidimicrobiales bacterium | reverse complement strand
CACGGCCCGGCGCACGAGCGGTGCGGCCCGTTGCGGTCGGACGGGTGATGTCGGGCGTGATCGATGCCTGTGTCGGAGCGGTGACGCCTTCGTCGTCGTGCTGTTCCGCTGGCGCGACGGACGTCTTGCCCGAGCTCGTGGACGCACCGGCCGGTGGCTTCCCGCACGTGTCGCAGAAGCCGTCGTCCTCGACGATCCCTGGACAGACGGTCCCGTCTGGCATGACCCGCTCGCACTTCATCCCGACCTCCCTACCGGCCTCTTCCGCTGCTCCGCTGGGATCGCGTCCGCGTAGCTCGTCACGAGGTCGGCGGCGCGCTCGAGATCGGTCGGTGCGACGTACAGCTCCGCCCGCGCCGCTTGGTACAGGGCGTCGAGCGCCGCGTCCTCGCTTCGTCCAAGCCGACCGGCCTTCGCGTGGTACGCCTCGAGCCGACCCCGGAGCTCGTTGCGCTGCTCCAGCGGTAGGCGGATCGCGGCGGTGAGTCGACCGAGCTCGACCAGCCTCGCCGTCGCCGTCGTCGTCCACGCTGTGAGTTGCGACTGCGCGTCGATCCAACGCTTGCGCTCGACGAGCTGTTCGATCGTGCTGAGTCCGTCGAGGTCGTCGGGCAGTCCCGGAACGTCTGCATCCGCGACCTTCGCGTTCACCTCTGCTCGCGCGGCGCGGGCTGCCAGCACGTTGTCCTCGACTCGTCGCGCGAGCGAGCGTGCCTCGGCGAGCACCTCGGTCACGTTGTCTCGTAGAGCGACGGCCTTCGCGACCTTCGCCTCCGCAGCAGCGACTCGCTCGGTCAGTGCCTCGACTGCCTCGGGCGACACCGACAGTGGGTCGGTCGTCAGCGCCTCGGCGAGTGCAGCGATGTCCTCGCGGAGGCGGACAGGTGGGAGCCCATCAGCACCGAGGTCGGCTGCAGCAGCGGTGACCTCGTCCAGGGTGGCTTCCGTCGCGCGCAGGCGAGGCAGCGTGACGTCCCACGTCAACCCGACAGCGCCGACGACCAGCCGAACCGCGTCGAAGTCGCGCTGCATGATCGCGATCGCCTCGTCCGGCGTGCACGATTCGAGGCGACTCGCGGGTTCGAGCAGATCGCGGTCACGAAGGGGGACGTCCGGCGCCGCAACCCTCACCGACGCTGCGGTGAGCAGTCCCCGTAGGGCGCGCTCGCTCTTCGCACCTGTCGCCTCGTCGAGCACACCCCGCAGGGCGCCGAACCAGGACCAAAGACGCACGACGGCCGCCTCCGCGGCCTGCCAGCGCTCGAGCGTCGCACCGCGCAGCGTCATGTGCTGCAGCAGCTCGTAGTTCGCGTCACGCTCGAGCTCGAGCAGGTTCGCCCCGACAGTGTCGGCTGCCGCGGTGAGGCGCTCGAGCATCGCATCGAGGTCGGCTGCCATCTCAGTCCTTGTACGTCGGTGTAGGAGGTGACTGAGCAGGGCCGAGCGCGCTGAGCCACTTCTCGTCGATCGCCTGCCAGCGGCCGTCGGCGCGCATCTGGTCGAGCACGCCGTTCACGAAGCGCACGAAGTCCTCGTCACCCTGCGGGATCGCGATGCCGTACGGCTCGTCGTGGAGCGACGTGCCGAGGATCTCCGTGAGCGGATCCTGGAGGCGGAAGCCGGCGAGGATCGTGTCGTCACTGGTGATGGCGTCCGCGGTCCCCTCCTGGAGGTGGACCAGGCACTCCGCCCTCGAGCCGACCTCGTCGAGCGTTGCGGTGACGTTCTCCTGCGTGAGGATCGCCTTGATGTTGTCCTCCGACGTCGATCCCTTCGTGACGCAGATCGTCTTGCCTTCGAGGTCAGGAACGCCCGCGATGCCGGAGTCCGGCTTCACGAGGAGCGCCTGGTGGGCGAGGTAGTACACGGAGGAGAAGTCGAGGTCCTGCCACCGACCACACGTCATCGAGACCTGGCTCACCACCATGTCCACGGTCTTGTTCTCGACAGCAGGAAGGCGATCGGTCGAGTTCAGGGCATGAAGCTCGATCGCGTTCGGGTCACCGAAGATCGCTCGCGCGATCTCGTGGGCGATGTCGATGTCGAAGCCTTGGATCTCGCCGGTGCGGGGATCGCGGTAGCCGAAGAGCAAGGTGGTCTGGTCGACGCCGACGACCAGATGGCCTTGCTTCTGGATGGCCGCCATCGTCGTCCCCGCAGGCATCTGCCGCGGCGCGGGAAGCGGGCTCATGGGCCGGAGGCTGGCGGTGGGATCGCACTGCGGCGCTGGCGAGGTCGTCGATGTCGGCGTCGGTTGCGGCGCCGGCATCGGCTCCAGCGCGCTCTTGACGGCATCGTTCGCATCGTGCGACGTGGTCGCACAGCCCCCGAGGAGAAAGCCCGCGAGGACGATCACGACCTGTGCACATCGACGACGGGTCATCGGTACTCCCTTATGCGGAGCTGGAGGCCGAGGAGCATCAGCACCGCGCCGACGAGTGCTGCGATCGGGAACGCGACGAGCGGCACCGCGAAACCACCCCGAGCCGCGCTCGATTCGCGAGCGAGCGTCTGGTTCGAGTACGCGATCTCGTCCCGCAGGATCGCGTCGAGAGCGGAGGCATCGTCGGTCTCGCCTCCAACCGCGAGCGCGACCGCGTCGGGGTAGTGCCCAATGTTGTCGAGGTTGCGAACGCGATCGTGCGCGGACACGAAGTGCTGGTAGGCCCGACTCGGCGGGGCCGTCCGCACTGCTGGGTCATCGGGTGGAACGACCTTCGCGGCAAAGCCGAGGAGACCCTTCTGACCATCGGGTCCACCCAGCTTCCCGAGTGTGTAGTCGAGGTCGACGAGGAAGGCGGGACCACCACCGCGAGCGATCAGCGCGAGGTCCTCATCGCCCTGTGCGTGGAGCAGCAGGATGCGACCAGTCGAGAGCACCTGCACGATGTCTGATCCGTGCGTCTGCGCCCGACCCAAGGCGCTCGTCTCGTTCTGCAGGACGCGCAGTGCCCACACTCCGACGACCGCGACGAGCACCATCGCCGCGAAGAGGCCCACGTTGATGATCCGGTTCGACTTCGTGAACACGTAGATCTGCGCGATGACCAGTGCGACCAGGAGCACTGCGAACGTGAGACCGATCCCAGCGGCGGCCGGCCACGACGATCCTCGCCCGTAGTCGTCCTGAAGCCTTTGGGCGGCGTCTTCGTAGAGCTCGGTGGCCCGCGGGAGCATGTCCGAACGCATCAGCGAAGACGCGTCATTGAGGTATGCCGCGCCAACGGGGAAGCCCTGCCGGTTGTTGGAGCGAGCTTGCTCGACGAGACCGGCGTACTTCGGAAGGTCGGAACCGATCACGTTGACCGCGTGTTGCGCAGTGGGCGACACGTCGGCGCGTTCGCTGATCGACGCGAGCTTCGTGCTGGCGGTCGTCAGGTCGTCGAGGTACTGCTGGCGTTGGCCAAACGACTCGAGCCCGGCCCGCAGGAACGCGTTCGACGAGGTCGCGTCAGCGTCGGCCAACGCGAGGTACAAGGACTGGGCGTCGAGAAGCTGCGGCGACGACTGGAGGCCGACCGATCGCGCCGCGGAGTGCCGAGCGCGAAGCGCTGCGGTGCCGAGGACCCCGAACAGAACGAACAGTCCGACCAGAACGAGCGACACGAGCCGCAAGCGGCCCGGTGTGGTCGCAAACCGCTGCTGCCGCTCCGGCTGAGACGCCACCGTGTGCGGCGCCGCCGGGTTCGCACGAGAGAGCGTGGTCACCATGCCCGCGCCCGCCGATCAGTGTCGCTCCGCGCCCCACGCACGGGACGCCACCCACCCCGGTGACACCACACGGGCATCATCGCGCTTCGAGAGCCACCCCACTCCCCGGAATCGCGATTGGTGACCACGTCTCCGACGATCTCAGACTCGCGGCAGCCCGACCACGGCCAGCCGGGTGGTTGTCACCCTCTCGGGGGACAGCTCAACCTGGCTGTTCCGTCAGGGTGGTCGATGTGGGCGCGCCGTAGGATCTGACGCATCGGACACAGCCGAGGGGAGGGGTGCTCATGGCCCGGCTGGAGTACGACACCGCGATGGGGGTGCGAATCATCGAGCTCGAGGAGATCGAGTCAGGTCTCCTGAAGATCGGCCGAAGCAGCAAGAGTCACGTGCGCATCGACGACAACGATGTCTCACGAAAGCACGCGTACATCGAACGAGTGGGTGATGCCTGGCGAGTGACAGACCTCTCGTTGAATGGCGTCCTCGTGAACGGCCGGCCGGTGCAAGGCACGCGGATGCTGA
>DATKAS010000364.1:0-2424 GCA_035497855.1 Acidimicrobiales bacterium | reverse complement strand
ACCGGCGGCTCGTCGAGCGCGGCCGGCCTCACGGTGAAGGCCACCGAGTACAAGTTCGACGTCTCGGGATCCGCGGGGGCGGGCTACAACAAGGTCACCTTCGAGAACGACGGCAAGATGCCGCACATCCTCGTGGCCATCAAGCTGCAGCCGGGCAAGACCGTCAAGGACGCCTTGCCGTTGCTCGAGCAAGAGGGCGAGCCTGATCCGGCGGCCGCGGCCGCGGTGTTCGACGGCGACCCGAGCACCGCGTTCTACGGCACGCCCGGACTGATCTCGCCGGGAGTGACCGAGACCACGTTCGCCGACTTTCCCGCCGGCAACTACGCGTTCGTGTGCTTCCTTCCCGGGCCCGGAGGCCAGCCGCACTTCATGCTCGGCATGGCGACCGACTTCACCGTCGCCGACAGCGGCGGCAGCGACACGCCTCCGCAGACCGCCGGAACGATCACGATCGCGGCCGACAAGATCACCGCGCCGGAGGGGATGAAGTCAGGCACCTATGAGGTGAAGAACACGGGCTCTGATCCGTCCGACTTCAACCTGGCCGGTCCCACCGACGCACAGGTCAGCGACTTCGACAATGCCGTGAACGGCTTCTTCAACGCGATGGTGTCGGGCGAAGAAGATGCCGTATTCCAGGCGCCGGCGCCGATCTTCGGCGGACTGAGCGACACGATTCCCGCGGGCAAGTCCGGCTATGTCCAGCTCGACCTCACGAAGGGCCGCTACTTGATGGCGGGCAACTCGGACCAGGACACCGGCAAGACGCTCGTCAGCGGCGAATTCACCGTCTCGTAACGCTCAGGCGCGTCGTCGTCACGTGGTGACCAGCACCCGCAGCAAGGCGCTGGTCGCCACCACGACCACCGCGGCGATCGCGAGCCACACGAAGATCGGTGGCCGTGCCGCGTGCTCCTCGTCGGAGTCGAACACCGACTCGACCTCGTCGACGAGCAGCAGCTCGCGCGCCACGTCCAGGTCGTGCTCGTCCACGAGCACCGTGACCGGCCCCATGGGATACGGGCCATCCACCGCGCCCTGCAGCTCCCACACGATCCCCTCGGCACCGAGGCGAGCAGCCATCACCTTGGCTTCGAACCCGGACCGCACCGTCACCAGGCGCACCATTCGCCCCTGCTGCATCGGAGCAAGCGTAGCCGGGGGGTGCGACCGCCCCACGGTGGACCCCGGTAGGTTGACGGCGTGGAGCGCCGGATCTTCGGCCTCGAGAACGAGTACGGCGTGACCTGCACCTTGCGCGGGCAACGCCGCCTGAGCCCAGACGAAGTCGCGCGCTACCTGTTCCGTCGGGTCGTGTCCTGGGGTCGCAGCTCCAACGTCTTCCTCGCGAACGGCGCTCGCCTCTACCTCGACGTCGGGAGCCATCCCGAGTACGCGACACCTGAGTGCGATTCGATCTACGACCTCGTCGTGCATGACAAGGCGGGGGAGCGCATCCTCGAGCAGCTCCTGGCGAGCGCCGAGCAACGCCTGCGGGAAGAGGGGATCCGGGGCGTCATCTACCTCTTCAAGAACAACACCGACTCGGCGGGCAACTCGTACGGATGTCACGAGAACTACCTCACGAGTCGGCGCGACGACTTCGGCCACTACGCCGAGGTGCTCATCCCGTTCTTCGTGAGCCGCCAGATCTACGCGGGCGCAGGCAAGGTGCTGCAGACCGCGAGGGGTGCGATGTACTGCGTGAGCCAGCGGGCCGAGCACATCTGGGAAGGCGTGTCGAGCGCGACCACGCGCAGCCGTCCGATCATCAACACGCGCGACGAGCCCCACGCGGACGCCGAGCGCTTCCGCCGCCTCCACGTGATCGTCGGCGACTCGAACATGAGCGAGTACGCGACCTTCCTCAAGGTCGGCACGACGAGCATCCTGCTGCGCATGCTCGAAGACCCCTCCTGCGTCCTGCGCGACATGACGCTGGAGAACCCCATCCGCGCGATCCGCGAGATCAGCCACGACATGACCTGCACGCGTCGTGTCCGCCTCGCGAACGGGCGCGAGGCGAGCGCGCTCGACATCCAAGGCGAGTACCTGGGCCGAGCGCTGCGCTACGCGGATGCGAAGGGCTTCAGCCCGCTCGAGATGCAGGCCCTGAAGATGTGGGAGCACTGCCTCACCGAGATCCAGCAGGACCCGCTCTCACTCGATCGCGAGTGCGATTGGGTCATCAAGCACCGCCTCATCGAGGCCTACCGCGCCAAGCACGACCTCCCGCTGAGCCATCCGAAGGTCGCGCTCATGGACCTGCAGTACCACGACGTCAACCGCTCCCGGAGCCTCTTCTACCGGATGCAGCAGAAGAACCTGGTCGAGCGGATGTGCACCGACGCCGACATCGACACCGCGGTCGACACGCCGCCCCAGACCACCCGGGCCCGGCTGCGCGGCGAGTTCATCCGC
>DATKAS010000363.1:0-2169 GCA_035497855.1 Acidimicrobiales bacterium | reverse complement strand
CCTGCGACATCGGCCTCATCGAAGGCGGCCTGTGCAACGCGGAGAACGTGCACAAGCTCCGCCAGTTCCGCGACAACTGCGTGACACTCGTCGCGGTCGGGGCCTGCGCCATCACCGGCGGGCTCCCGGCCCAGCGCAACCATCTCGACATCCGCGACTGCCTGCAGACCGTCTACCTCACCGGCAAGGGTATCCGGCGCGGCTTCATCCCCAATAACCCCGAGCTGCCGCTGCCGCTCAAGCAGGTCCACCCCATCCAAGACGTCGTGAAAGTCGATTATTTTCTGCCGGGATGCCCGCCCTCGGGGGAAGCCATCTGGCAGTTTCTCACTCAGCTCATCGAAGGACGAACGCCGCAACTCGGCCCCGAGCTGCTGCGCTACGACTAGCGACGCCACCCGGTAGCACTGATCCCGAGGATCCCGATGACACTGCCTCTCGATACCGCGCAGCATCCCGAAGCCCTCCGCAAAGTCGTCATCGAGCCCGTGTCCCGGGTGGAAGGCCACGGCAAGGTGACGATCCTGCTCGACGCCCAGAGGAAGGTGCAGCAGGTGCGTCTGCACATCGTCGAGTTTCGAGGTTTCGAGCGATTCGTCCAGGGTCGCCCGTATTGGGAAATCCCCGTCATGGTGCAGCGGCTCTGCGGCATCTGCCCCGTGAGCCACCACCTGGCGGCTTCGAAGGCGCTCGACAGCATCGTGGGGGCGCGCGTGGTCACGCCGACCGCGGACCGCATTCGGCGTGTGATGCACTTCGGCCAGATCCTGCAGTCGCACGCTCTCCACTTTTACTACCTCGCGTCTGCCGATCTCTTGTTCGGGTTCGACAGCGATCCGCACAAGCGCAACATCGCGGGCGTGCTCGCGGCCTACCCAGAGCTGGCGCGGCAGGGCATTCTGTTGCGCAAATACGGCCAAGAGTTGATCCGCATCACGGCCGGCAAGCGCATCCATGGCACGGGCTCGATCCCGGGTGGGGTCAACAAGCGCGTGACCGCCGCCGAGCGCGACGAGCTCCTGCGTCCACTGCCCGACATCTTCGAGTGGGCCAAGGCCGGAGTCCGGCTCGTCGCCGAGCTCCATCGCAAGAATCGCGATCTCTACGAGGGCTTCGGCAGGGTGCGCTCGAATCTCCTCTCGCTGGTGGGGCGCGACGGAAAGCTCGATCTTTACGACGGCGTACTGCGCGCGCGCGATGCCCTGGGCAAGATCATCTTCGATGGTCTCGAGTCGCACGAGTACGAGACGCAACTGCAAGAGAACGTCCGCTCTTGGAGTTACATGAAGTTCCCTTTCATCAGCACGCGCGGGCCGAACGAAGGCTGGTACAAGGTCGGACCGCTCGCGCGCATCCAAAATTGCGACTCCATCGGCACTCCCCTGGCCCAGGCCGCGCGCGAGGAGTTTCTCGCGAGCTCGCCGGGCGGCCTCGTCGAGGGGTCGCTCGCGTTTCATTGGGCCCGCATGATCGAGCTTCTGCACGCCGTCGAGGTGATCCGCGATCTTCTCGCGGATCCCGCGTTGCTCGGCGACGAGCTCGTGACGAGCGGCCCGCGCGGCAGCGTTGCCGTCGGAATCATCGAAGCGCCGCGGGGCACGTTGATCCACCACTACGAGGTCGACGAAAACGACCTGGTGACGATGTGCAACCTCATCGTCTCGACGACGCACAACAACCAGGCCATCAACGAGGCCATCCGCGACGTGGCACGCAACTACCTCGACGGGCACGAGCCGAGCGAGGGCTTGCTCAACCACATCGAGGTGGCGATTCGCGCCTTCGATCCGTGCCTCTCGTGCGCCACCCACGCGCTCGGCCAGATGCCACTCTGGGTCGAGGTGCGCGACGCCGCGGGTGAGCTCGTCGAGCGGCTCACGCGAGACGGCGAGCACGGCTAAATGACCGCCCCGGCGCCGCTGCTCGTGCTCGGGGTCGGCAACCCGTCGCGTGGCGACGATGCGCTCGGTCCCCTGTTCGTCGAGCGACTGAGCGAATTGTTGGCCCACGAGGTGTCGAACGGGGATGTCGAGGTGCTCACCGATTTTCAGCTTCAGATCGAGCACGCGCTCGATCTCACGGGCAGGGCGAAGGTCGTGTTCGTCGACGCCAGCGTGAGCGCCGCGGCGCCGTTCGAGTTTTCGCGGGTCGAGCCCGGTCGTCACGTGA
>DATKAS010000362.1:0-14179 GCA_035497855.1 Acidimicrobiales bacterium | reverse complement strand
ACCTCGTTGTGACACAGCTCGGGAACGCGGTTGAAGAACGACGGGGCCTTCGCATTCTCGTTGACGTCGCACTTCCAGCGCATCGCCGCGACCGCGCCGATCGGGCCCGCTCCGTAGAAAAGCGGGATCGTGCGCCCGATGCGACGCGCCAACACCTCCGCGGGGTTGCCTGCGACGGCGAGCTGATCGCGCCGCCGTGCGAGCTGCTCGATCGCGGCCTGCACCCAACCCCGGGCGCCCGGGAAGAGGCCCATGTGCTCGAGCGCGAGCAGTGGCGGCACCACGAGCGCACCGAGACCCGCGCGCGGCATCGGGATGCCAGGCGGAATGTGCAGCACCGGGCGTCCCCACTCCCCCGCCAGCCGCGCGAGCTCACCGCCTGCAGTGACCGCGACCACGTGGGCGCCGAGCGCGTTGGCTTCGGTCGCCGCCTCGATCGTCTCCTCGGAGTTGCCCGAGAACGAGATCGCGAACACCAGCGTGCGGTCGCCCACGTAGCCGGGCAGCTCGTAATCCTTCGAGATCGCGACCGGCACCGGGACGAAGGGGCCCGCGACCACCGAGAGCACGTCACCCGCGATGCCGCTGCCACCCATGCCGAGCGCGAGCACGTTGCTCACCCGGTCGCGGTCGGGGAGCCCCTCGATGCCGTGCTCCACCGACGCCGCCGCATCGGAGACCTGTTCCGGCAGCGCCAACGCTGCCTCGAGCATCCCGAGGGAATCGAGCATCACGAGCTCGACGTTGCCTTCAACCCCTCGCCTGAAACCTTCGCCATGAGGCGTTCGTGCTCTTCGTCGGAGACCGTCTCGGCTTCGTCGATGAGCATGATCGGGATGTCGTCCCGCACGGCGTACCGCCGCTTCAAGCGGGGGTTGTACAGCGAGTCCTCGTCCTCGAAGTAGTAGAGCGGACCCTTGTCCTCCGGGCACGCGAGGATCTCGAGCAGCAGCGGGTCGAGGGCCATGCGTGCAGTGTGTCAGCCGCCCGTGACGAGCGCCAACACCTCAGCGACGTACGTGTCGCACTCGTCACGAGTGGCCGCCTCGAGGTTGAGGCGGAGCAGCGGCTCGGTGTTCGACGGCCGCAAGTTGAACCACCACTCGCCGAAGTCGACCGTGAGGCCGTCGAGCCGATCCTGCTGCGCGGTGCCGTAGTGCTGCGCGACGCGCTCGATGACGGCAGCGGGATCAGCGACATGTGTGTTGATCTCGCCGGAGTCGGCGTACCGCTCGAGCGGCAAGCGCAGCTCGGACAGCGGCTTGCCCGTGATCGACATCAGCTCGAGCACGAACATCGTCGCGATGATCCCCGAATCAGCGCGGAAGTTGTCTCGGAAGTAGTAGTGAGCCGAGTGCTCCCCTCCGAACACCGCGCCGGTCTCGGCCATCACCTGCTTGATGAACGAGTGCCCGACGCGCGTCCGGATCGGCTCGCCGCCGTGCTCGCGGATCACCTCCGGCACCGCCTTCGAGCAGATCAGGTTGTAGATGATCTTCGCCCCGGGGTTCTTGTCGAGGATGCGCACCGCGAGCATCGCGGTGGTCGTCGACCCCGACAGCCCGCGACCCTGCTCGTCGACGAGGAACACGCGGTCGGCGTCGCCGTCGAACGCGAGGCCCACATCGGCGCGGGTCGCGGCGACGCGAGCGCGGAGGTCGCGCTGGTTCTCGGGCTGGATCGGGTCGGCAGGGTGGTTCGGGAACGTGCCGTCGAGCTCGGGGTACAGCATCTCGAGGTCGATCGGGAGCTGCTCGAAGACACGAGGGACGATCAGCCCTCCCATGCCGTTCGCGGTGTCGGCCACGACCTTCATCTGACGGAGCGCGCCGACATCGATGAACGAGTGGACGTGCGCGACGAAGTCGTCGAGGAGGTCGACGGACGACTCCTTGCCGGTCAGCGGACGGCTGTCGCCGTCGGCGAGCAGCTGTGCGGTCGTCTGCTTGATCTCCGTGAGCCCACTGTCGACACCGACGGGGGCCGCCCCGGCGAGGCAGAGCTTGATGCCGTTGTATGCCGCGGGGTTGTGCGAGGCAGTGAGCATCGCGCCCGGCGAGTCGAGCCGACCCGCGGCGAAGTAGATCATGTCGGTCGACGCGAGCCCGATGTGCACGACGTCGGCGCCTTCACGGCGTACCCCTTCGGCGAACGCCGCGGCGAGCTCGGGACCCGACTCGCGCATGTCGTGCGCGATGAGCACACTGGGAGCCTTCGCGAACCGGGCGAACGCGCTCCCGATCGCGCGCGTGGTCGTGGCGTCGAGCTGGTCGGGGACCGTGCCCCTGATGTCGTAGGCCTTGAAGATCGCGTCGAGATCGACGGTCACGAGACCGGCTCTTCCTGCCAATCGTCCCAATCGCCGTCGTCCCATCCACCGTCGCCGGTGTCGTTCCACTCGTCCCACGTGTCCCACCCCTGCGGTTCGACGAAGTCGTCGTCCTCGTCGATGGGCTCGTCCTCGCGCTCGCGGACCTTCGGGAGCGGAAACGCGATGGCCGGGCTGCGGGCGAGCCACACGACGCCGCCGATGCCGACGAGCGTGAGGAACGTCGCGATGAGGTCGACGGGCGTGCGCCCGTAGTGCAACGACACGTGGTTGCTCGTCGGGATCACGACCATCAAGTTCGGGGCCACGCGCCACGGGCCTTCAGCACCTGAGGCCTGCCAGTTCGGGAAGTAGGAGACCTTCACGAGGACTGGTACCCCGGTCTGGTCGACGTCGAAGCTCACGCGGTCGTCGTCGGTCGTGATGTTCGACACCGTGACGGGGTCGAGCGCCGTCTTCGGAGGCGTGTCACCGGTCTGGATCCGCTGCCACTCCTTCGGACCACTCGCGGCCAGCTCGACGCCGTACTGCGTCGGGTCGAGGAAGAACGACTCCGACATGTCGAGCCACGTCTTCGCGTCCTTGTCGGCGCCCTGCACCACGACCGGCTGGTTCGTGAGCGGCGTGACGATGTCGGAATTCGCGACCTCGAAGATGACCCAGGGCCCCGACGTGGCGATCTCTCGCAGGTCCTTCTGCTGTCGAGCTTCCTTCACCGCCGCCGGCGAGAACGCCATGTAGTACTTCACGCCGAGGAGCTGCATGTACTTGACGCCCTTCTCGACGTCGAGAGGGTCGTAGCGCAGGTTGCGCACCGGACGTGACGGAGCGGTCGAGAGCGCGGAGCTGGCGAGGAAGTGGTACGGGGTCGTGGCCGACGACTCGAAGAACAGGCCTTCCATCGAACCGATGCACCCGTTCGTCCAGAACGGCAGCAGCATCATCGCCATCGGTGTGCCGTATTGGTTGATCTGCGCGTCGTACTCCCACTCCGCGCGACCACAGCCGTACGTGTTGCCGACGTCCTGCATGGTCGTCATCACGCCGCGGTACTCGCCGTACGCGGGCTTCCCCTCGTAGCCCGAGTAGTTCCACTTCGCCCAGTCGTCGACGAAGGCCGCGTGCGTGCTCGTGAGCCCGAACCAGTCGTACGCGGCGACCGACCCCGACGAGGTCTTCTTGGTGATCATGTGCCCGCCAGGGAGGATCCGAAGGCTCATGCCGAGGATCACGACGCAGATGCCCGCGCCGACGATCGGCGTGAGCGTGGTCACCACCTTCTTCGCCTGCGGGGCGATCATGTGCGCCGCGGCGTTCGCGACCCAGAGGCCGATCTCCGCGACACCGATCGCGGCGAGCAGGTACCGGCAGATGTAATAGAAGGGCGTGAGCCGCGCGTTCCAGAACATGCTCTGGGGCCACACGACGATCCACGCGGCGTAGATCAGCGTCATGAGGCCGAGCCAGATGCCAGGGCGCGACCGGCGCACGATCGACGCGACGAGACCGATCACGCCGAGGGTGACGAGGACGAGATCCCACTTCCACGTCATCGGGAAGAGCATGTTGATGTAGTCGGTGCGCCGCTCGTACCCCATGTCCGTGAGGTAGTGGCGCCGCATGAAGAACGGCACGACCCAGAACGCGGTGAGCAGCGCGCCGACGGGCACCATCGTCGCGAGCCACTTGAACCGCTTGCGGTCGAGGTACAGCAGGAACCACACCACGGTGCCCGCCGCCACGAAGATCGCGACGATGAGGTGGCACAGCACGCAAAGCGCGAGGAGCACCGCGGCGATCGCCCGGTGCTTGCCGGTGCGCAGACCTCGCGCGAGCACACCGAAGTAGACGAACGCGATCGACAGGGCGATCGAGAAGGAGAACTCCCCCGCCATCGTCGACGCGATGTTCCCGCCGTAGATCGTGAACGTCTCGTCGAAGAGGAACACGACGGAGATCGCGGAGAACAGCGCGGGGATCGGGAACTTGAGGCCACTGAGCTTTCCGAAGGCCCACACCGCGATCGGCAGCGTGAGCACGCCCGAGATCGACACGAGCTTCAGCGCGAGCCCATACGGGAGGATCGTGTTCACGATGACCACGGCCAGCGCCGGGATCACCATGTAGAACTGGTACATCGGGAAGCCCGCGTACCAATCGGGCGCCCATCCCGACAGGCGGAAGTGCGGAAGGATGTGGTCACGCAGGTACGCCGGTCCCCAGACGTGCGCGCCCATGTCGCCGCCGGTCGGCGTCGTGTTCGAGAACAGCAGGTTGGGGTGGAGCTGGGCGAGCGTGAACACGACCGAGCCGGCCACGATCGCGAAGGTGATCCAGCCCTGGAGCGACACCGACGCGAGGCGACGGCTGAGCCGCTCGAGCCAGCCCGGCACCGGCGGCTCGGGCGCGACCTCGGGCGCGCCGTCTGGCACGGGCGAAGGCTCGGGAGGGGTCTGCTCCAGGAGGTCGGTCATGGGAGTCCTGACATGCTTTCACCAGACCATCGGCTGCGAGCAGTCACGGGTCCAGTCATCCGCGTCATCGCTGGACGAGGAGGATGAAGACGGTGACGGCGTTGAAGCCCATGTGGGCGAAGATCGAGGGCCCGAGCCGCTCGTAGCGCTGGACGAGCCAGCCGGCGACGAGGCCGAACAGCACGAGAGCCGGGAACTGGAGCGGTTGGAAGTGGACCGCGCCGAAGAACACGGCTGAGATCCACAGGGCCCACGCCTTGCTCCGCGTCGTGCGCTCGAGGGCGCCCATCATGAAGCCGCGGAAGAAGAGCTCTTCGACGATCGGTGCGCCGATGACGACGAGCAGCACGAGGAGGACGACGCCGGCGCCAGTGGCCTGGTCGGTGAGGTGCTTGGCCTCGTCGGAGAGGTCCTTGTGCCCGATCAGCCAGAAGATCGGCAAGTAGAGCAACGGCACCACGATGAGCTGCGTGAGGATGCCGGCCGGCAGACCGACGGCGGCGTCGCGCTGCTCGACGTGGAACCGCATGTCGGTGCCGAGGTCACCCGTGCCCTTGCGCCGGGAGAACAGCACGGTGCCGCCGACGAGCACGAGCCAGAACGGCACCTGCAGCAACGCCGTCATCCAGATGGGTGGATCCGGCTCGTCCGCGCCGAGGTGATGGGTCGCACCGAGCACGATGCCGCCGATGATGTTGCTGACGCCGAAGGCGACGAGCCAGGTGAGGAGCGCGTCTCGGACTCGCGGCGCTGTCGCGGTGTCGTCGGCCATGCGGCCGCGGCTCAGTGCACGAGGGCGACGGGTGACGACGCGACGAGTCGGCGGTCGTCGAGCGCCCAGCCTTGCGGGGGACGCAGGCGCTCGGCGTGGCGGGCGCACATGTCGTATGCGTGGGGATCGCGCTCAGGGGTCAGCGGGTCGAGCCAGGCTGACTGCTCGCCATACTGATAGGTGACCGTCGCCACGGCAGGTTCCGCACACGCGGGACGGCAGCACTGGCGTCGCATCGGGCCGGACGATAGTGGCCTCGGCAGCCTCGACTGTGGACACCGTGCTCCCGGCGTCCTTGCCGGACGCGTGCTCCCGGCGTCCTTGCGGACGCCGTCGCCCCTAGCATGGTCTCATGAGTCAGCTGCCCCCGCCCCCGCCGTCCGGCAATGGCCGCGGCAACGGTGACCGTCGCCCTGGCAGCGACGGGCCGGGAGGCGGACCGAGCCAGCGCCCCCCGAAGTCGTCCGGCATCCCCAAGTGGGCCATCTGGGTCTTCCTGGGCTTGCTCGCGGGCGCGTTGCTGATCCCGACGTTGATGTCGCGCAAGAGCGGCGAGGACGTCACCTACTCGCAGTTCATCTCCGACGTGAAGGCCGGCAACGTCGAGTCGATCACGGTGAACAACAACACCGGTGGCATCAGTGGCCAGCTGAAGAGCGGCAAGGAGTTCCACACCACGGGCCAAGTGCCGCTGCCCGACGCCGACCTCGCGCTGCTCCAGGAGCAGAAGGTCGACGTCGAGTTCAAGACCCCGCAGAGCAGCTTCCTCGGAAGCCTCATCCCGTTGCTCCTGCCGGTCCTCCTGATCATCGGGTTCTTCGTCTGGATGCAGCGACGCGCCGCTGGCCAGATGGGCAATGTCATGTCGATCGGGCGGTCACGCGCGAAGACGTACTCCGCTGACAAGCCCTCCACGACGTTCGCCGATGTCGCCGGGTACGAGGGCGTGAAGCAGGAGATCCGTGAGGTCGTCGACTTCCTGAAGATGCCGGAGCGCTTCCGCGACATCGGCGCGCGCATTCCCAAGGGCGTGCTGCTCGTCGGCCCTCCCGGCACCGGCAAGACGCTCATCGCGCGTGCGGTCGCGGGCGAGGCCGGGGTTCCCTTCCTCTCCGTCACCGGCTCCGACTTCATGGAGATGTTCGTCGGGGTCGGCGCGTCGCGTGTGCGTGATCTCTTCCAGCAGGCGCGCAAGCTCGGCCGAGCGATCATCTTCATCGACGAGATCGACTCGATCGGCCGCAAGCGCGGCGCGGGGCTCGGCGGTGGGCACGACGAGCGGGAGCAGACCCTCAACCAGATGCTCTCCGAGATGGACGGCTTCGAGGCGACCGAGGGCATCGTCATGATGGCCGCGACCAACCGGCCCGACATCCTCGATCCCGCTCTGCTCCGCCCCGGCCGTTTCGACCGTCAGGTCGTCGTGCCGATGCCCGAGTTCGAGGAGCGTCTCGCGATCTTGAAGGTGCACGCCCGCGACAAGAAGCTCGGCCCCGACGTCGACCTCGAGGTCATGGCGCGCGGCACGCCTGGCATGAGCGGCGCCGATCTCGCCAACCTCGTCAACGAAGCGGCGTTGTTCGCCGTGCGCCGAGGCGCGAAGGTGATCGAGCGCATCGACTTCGAGTCAGCGCGCGACCGGGTGATGATGGGCGCCCGGCGCGAGTCGATGATCCTGTCCGGTGAGGAGAAGCGGGCCGTCGCGTATCACGAGGGTGGTCACGCGGTCCTGGCCGCCGTGCTGCCCAACGCAGACCCGCTGCACAAGGTCACGATCCTTCCCACCGGCATGGCCCTCGGTGTGACCCAGCAGATGCCCGAGGAGCGGCATCTGCACAGCCAGTCGTACATCGAAGACTCGCTGTGCATGCGGCTCGGTGGCCGCATGGCGGAAGAGCTCGTGTTCGGTGTGGTGTCGACCGGCGCCCAGAACGATCTGGTGGTCAACACCGAGCTCGCCCGCCGCATGGTGCGTGAGTGGGGAATGAGCGAGCGCATCGGGCCGATGGCATGGGGCTCGCAGGGCCAGGTGTTCCTCGGCGAGGACCTCGTGCACACCCGCGACTACTCCGACGAGACCGCCCGAGTCATCGACGAAGAGGTCGAGAAGATCCTGCGCGTCCAGGAGGAACGGGCCCGAGAGCTGCTGATCCGGCACCGCCGCGGGCTCGACCTCGTCGCGCAGGCACTGCTCGAGCAGGAGACGATCGAAGGATCCGACGTGTCGCGGCTGGTGCAGCAAGGCCTCGAAGAGGTGCACGGTGCGACCGAGGAACCCGCACCCGCGCCCGTCTCTTCTGATTGAGAGAACCCGACCCTGACGGCGGCGCGCCGGACGTCGTCGCGACCCGCTGGCGGTGGGGTGTCGCCGTCGCAGCTCTCGTGTCGGTGCTCCTGCGGCTCCGCTTCGTCTGGACACCGCTCACCTCCGACGAAGGTGGCTTCCTCTCGATCGCACGCGCCTGGCGTCACGGCGCGGTGCTGTACCGCGACGTGTGGGTGGACCGACCGCAGGGCCTGCTCGCGGTGTTCCGTGTATGGGACACGATCGGCCTGGGCTCGCCCGAAGGCATCCGGGTGCTCGCGATCCTCGCCGGCGTCCTCGCCGTGCTCGCGTGTGCGTCGATCGCGCGGACCCTCTTCGACCCGGCGGCGGCGGTGCTCGCGGCGCTCTTCGTCGCAGTGCTGTCGAGCGTCCCCCAGATCGAGGGCTTCATCGCGAACGGGGAGCTGCTGAGTGGCGCGGTCGGCGCAGCCGCGCTCGCGGTCGCGTTGCGCGCGCTGCAGGCGGCATCTCCGATGCGCATCTCGCGGCTCTACGCGGCCGGTCTGCTCGGCGGCGCGGCCATCTCGATCAAGCAGAGCGGCTTCGATGCCGTGGTCACTGGGGCCCTCGCATGCATGGGGACGGCGCTCGCTCAGCCCGAGGTGCGCAAGGCCGCGCTCCGTGGTGCAGCCGCGATCGTCGCCGGCATCGCGACTGTGCTTGCTGTGCTCTTGGTGCACGGCGCCCTCACGGGATGGAGTCGGTGGTGGTATGCGTTCGTGGGCTACCGGCTCGAGCAGCGGAGCATCGCGACCAACGCGGACTTCTCCCGCTTCAGCTTTACGTGGCACATCGCGGCACCGATCGTCCTCCCCGCGATCGCCGCCACCGTGGCGTGCCTGCTCGCGAGGTGGCGCAGCGCGATGTCGTTGCGCGTCGGCGTGCTCGTCACGTGGATGGCGCTCGCAACCCTCGCGTTCGCGGCGGGAGGGCAGTTCCACCGGCACTACTGGGTGATCCTGTCGTTCCCCCTCGGCACGGTCGCCGCGGCAGCGATCTCTTTGCAACCGCGCAGGTGGATGAGGGTGACCCTCGCGGCGCTCGTCGTCGCAGTGCCGCTGTGGCGGGCCGGTCAGGGCATCGCACTGTCACGAGACCAGGTGGCTCTGAAGCTGAGCGATGACGGCCGTCTGGTGCACGACGAGGCGCTCGGACATTGGTTCGAGACGAACGCGAAGCCCGGCGAGTCGTTGTACGTGCTCTGCGCGAGTGCCGCGGCCTACGCGAGCGCGCACACCGACCCGCCGTATCCGTTCCTTTGGATGGACAACGTGCTGCAGGCCCGCGGCGCCCAAGCGCAGCTCCGGTCGCTGCTCACAGCTCCTCGCCGCCCGACGTATGTCGCTGTGTACCAGCGGCCCCAGGACTGTGACCCGAGCGGCACCGTCGCCGCGGCGCTCGACGAGCACTATGAGCGCGTCGGCAGCGTGTCGGGCGTCGCCGTCTACCGCGCGTTGATCTGAGCAACAGCCGCGCGCAGATCCTCGACCTTCGCTGACCCCGCGAACGACGCGCACACGCGCCCCGCGGCATCGACGACGAGTGCGATCGGCACCGCGTCGATCTCGTACCGGTCGTGCACTGCTCGTCGCGCGGCGACCTCGACGTCGTCGACCACCACGTCGTCAGCCTCCACTGCTCGCGCTGCCGTGACCATCGTCGCGCACGAGTCGCACGTCGACGACGTGAAGACCGCGACGAGCACTGCCGCCTCGGGCCGAGCGAAGTCCGCCCGATCGACGTGCGCCGGCACCTGCGGGCCCACGGCGGGCGCGCTGCGGGGACGGTACCGGTTGATCAGCCGCGCGACACCGAGTGCGATCGCCCCGAGCGCGATCGCGATGACGACGCTCGTCACGAAAGCGGCACGCCGAGCTGGCGCGACGTCTCCGCCTGACCCTTGAAGATCAGGCCCCGCTCGACGACGATCGGCGCTTTGCCCTCGACGAGCACGGTGAGCGGCGATTGCTGGACGAGGTCGTTCAGCCGCACCTGCACGAAGCCACCTGCGGGCACGGTCAGCGGGTCGCCGAGCGTCCGATTGCCCTTGGGATCGATGGCGGTGAGCGTGACCGTGGTGTCCGACGCATCGTCGCTCAGCACGGTGAGCTCCTCCACGACCGAGGACGACGTGCCTCCCGCCGCGAGGAGCCAGCGATTCGCCGTCAGGCGCGAACCGAGCATGGAGCTGACGCCGCGCGTACCCGTGTCGGCGACGAGGTTGGTGATGCGCTCGGCGACGATCGGCGTGCCGTTGGCCGACGTGACGATGATGCTGTGCACGCCGTCGGCCACGGTCTCGTCGCCGGTGACGTCGTAGGCAGCCTGGGAGTACGGCGGAAGGCTGAGCGACTGGATCGTCGAGAAGTCGCCGCTCGGGCCCGTGTCGTCGAGTGGCGCTGTGTCGACTGGCCCGGTGTCGACCGGCGCGGTCTCGAGTGGCCCGGTGTCGACCGGCGCGGTGTCGACCGGCGCGGTGTCCAGTGGCGCGGTGTCGAGCGGCGCGGTGTCGAGCGGCGCGGCGTCATCGGCGCCCTCGGGTGGCGCGACCGGGCGGACCTCGATGTCGACCTCGGCCGGGTCCGGGCCAGGGTTGTACACGACGACGCGCTCGGACACCTGCGGCACGCGGCGACCGTCGGGGAACAGCCACTGGGTCGCGGTGGCCGGCGCGGCGATGCCCGACGTGAAGCCCTCCGGCCCTGCGGAGCCGTCGTAGGTCTGGATCTTGCCGACCACGACCCGACCGCTGCGCGCCGTGATCGTGCCGGCGACGGCGGTGCGGCGACGCACTTGGTCGGTGATGTCGACGACCCGCATCGAGCCGCCCCGGATGACGAGGCCCTGCAGCGGCTGGGGGGCGAAGCGACCGTCGTTCGTGGCGAAGTCCATGTCGACGATGGCGTCGTCGGGGTACGGGTTGTAGACGAAGTACTTCAGCGTGGCGTCACGAGTGGTCACGCCGCTCGCGAGGTACCAGGTCGACGCGGCGGCCGTCGCGCACGCGCTCGGGTCGCGGAGCGGACCCTTCGCGACGCTCTGCTCGACCACGACGCCACCGCCGTGCACGTCGACTTGCGCGGCCGCGAACGCGGCGGGCGCCACCTCCGCGAGGTTGACCGACGTCGTGGTGTGGGCTGCGAGCGAGACCGGCCGCGTCGCGACGTTCCCCTCACTCGGCACGACGGTGAGCGTCGCTGTCACGGCCTCGTCGGTCGGGTTCGCCATCGTGACGAAGCCGGCGGTCGAGCCGTCGGGCGGCGCCGGCACGCCAGGGCAGAACCACGACGTCGACGTAGCGGACGCGGGCGAGGCCACGGGTTGCACCGGCGCCGAGACGGTGCCGTACACGACGTCCGCAGGCGCGGGGCGATTCCGGTCGACGATGAGGCCTGCTGCGAGCAAGCCGCCGAACACGATGAGGACCGGGAGCCTTCGCATCAGCTCACCGCTCCCGAGGTCTCGAGCTCGGTCGCGACCTCGGTCGGCTCGAGGCCACCGTCATCGACGACCGGAGGTTGGTCGACAGCGCGACGTCGGCCCGGGAGCCACGGGTTCGCCGTGCGCCACCGGAGCAGCATCATGACCGCGATGAGCCACACGACGGCTTGGGCCGCGACCGCGCCGGTGCGCGACCACGGTGTGTCGAACGCCAGCGAGCCCGAACCCGCCGACTCGATCGAGTAGGTGCTCGACACGTCGTCGTGGGCCTTGCGCGGGACGGTGGAGCCGCCGACCGTGAGCTTCCAGTGATCGTTCGGCGTGTCGGCGACGACGAGCGTGCCGGTCGCGAGCGGCCCCGCGAAGGTGAAGACGCCGGTCTGGTCGACGAGCGCCGGTTGGACGGGGCCGCTCGCCTGTGACAGCGATCGTACGGGGACCCACGACGCGTTCTCGTAGACCCGCAGCGCGTCGTCGACGTCGAGCTGGCGGAGGTCGAGCTGCGAGTCGAGCGCCGTCGTGAGCGCGACAGGCGCGGGGACGAGCGGCGTGTCGTCGAGGCTGGGCGCGATCCGCTCCGGGACCACGACGTAGCGGATGCCCATCGGACCGAGCAGCGAACCGAGCCGGTCGGTGTCGCCGTTCGCCGCGAGCGAGACCGCCTCCGCGATGCGTTGCGTGCTGACGGGAGCCTTTCCGGCCCAGAGATAACGCACATCCGGTGGGCCGTTGTCGGAGGTCGCGTAGGCGACACCGTCGCCGAGCTGCCATCCCGCCAGCGGGAGCACACTCGGCTGCCCGAGCCACAACACCCGGAACGCGCCCGCTTGCGGGTCGTTGCTCATGAACGAGAGCGACGCCGCGAAATCGCTTCTCGGAGCCCGCCAGCGCCCGCCCGACGCGGCGATGAGCGCAGGGATGACGCCGACTGCGAGCGCGCCCGCCGCGATGAGAGACGCGAGCTGGCGCCACCCGAAGCGGTAGCCGCGAAGGTCGACGTCGAACGCCGCGATGCCGAGACCTGCCGCGAGAGCGAGGCCCGCGGCGGCGGGCGCGAGCAGCGTCTCGGCCGAGGGAAGGCCGGCGTCGATCCAGCCGCGCGATGCGGCCCAGGTGACCGCGAACGGGACCACAGCCACGGTCCACCCGCGCGTCGCCCATCCGAGCCGCCATCCCCGTCCGATCACCAAGGCGAGCGCGCCGACCACGAGGAACGCCCACCCGAGCGGCGCAGCGCCGAGGGACCCGGTCTCGAAGCGAAGGATCTGTCCGAGCGAGAGCGAGCCCGCGCCTGCGGGATCGACGGCCGCGAAGCCCGACCACGACCCCCGCGGCGTGAACACGCCGACAGCCCACGGCAGGTTGAGCACGAGCGCGACGACAACTCCGCCGAACGCGATGCCGAGCGCGCGGAACGACCCTCGCCATCCGCCGGCGAGCACGCTGGCGAGCACGATGCACAGCGCGACCCCCAGCACGAGCAGCACGACGAACGGGACGATCGCCGCCGCGATCGCGACGATGAGCCCGAGCCCGAGCACCTCCGACTTCCACGACGATCCGGGGCTCGTCGTGAAGGGCGGGATGCGACTCGCGCGCGCCAACCGTGCGAGCACCCACGGCATCACGGCGTAGGCGACGAGGCCGTCCCACCTGCCGTTGCTCAACGCGTTGTACGGCAGCGGTATCGCTGCGTACGCGACCAGTGACGCGACGCGCCCCCGCACGCCGTCGAGCGGCGCGGTGAGCCGCCACATCCCGATGAGCCCGATGAGGAGCGGCAGCAGTGTGAGCAGGGTGTGCAGCAACGCCATCTGACCGAGCACCGGGATCGACGCCAGCGCGATGAGAGCGAACGCGGTCGGGGCCGCAGTGACGGTCCCGAGGCCGACCGCACGCCAGCCAGCGGTGAACGAACGGGCGAGATCGGTGGCGGAAGACGGAAGCGGGGCGAGCTGGCCTATCGCGGGCACGCCCTGCGTGATCAGCTCGCGGCTCCCGAAGCCGAGGAACACGAGCGCGACCGCCCACGCGAGGATCGCCGTTCGCCTCGGTCCCGGCGCGAGCGAGCCGGCGACGCTCCGCCCGACGGCGGCGGCGGCGGCGAACCGCTCCTCGCCGGCGGGGCGACGCAGCGCCGCCCGCAGTTGCGCGCTCCCGGTCGACTGGAGGTTGCGCACCTCGTTGTCGGGGACGAGCCGGATACGGTCGAGGTAGGCGCTGCGCCGACGGATCTCGCCGTAGCGCGCGATGTTCCACGACCACGCGCCGAGCGCACTCTTGGCGCGACCCGGGTGACCGGTGAGGAGCGAGGAGAAGACCGTCGCGATCGTGATGACCGCGATCTGCGGGAGCACACGGATCAGGCTGAGGATGCCGTAGCACGTGAGCACGGTGCGCAAGCGGTGGCGTGCGAGGAGTCGCGATCGGTCATCCGGGTCGACGCCCTCTTCCTCGGCCTCGAGGTGACGAACTCGCGTGTCGGGATCGACCATGACACGGGCGCCGACGACGTGCGCTCGCCAGCAGAGGTCGAGCGCCTCGCCGTACGCGTGCATCGCAGGATCGAAGCCGTTGAGCGCGTCGAACAGGTCGACACGCACGAGCATGCAGGCGCTCGGCACCATGAACACGTCGCGCACGGCGTCGTGCTGCTCTTGGTCCATCTCCCCTGGCTCGCAAAGCGACACGAGCACGCCGGCCTTGTCGGCGCCCATGCCGACCGCGAGCAGCCGCCGAGGGTCATCCCATTCGACGAGCTTCGGCCCGACGACGCCGGCGTTCGAGCGGAACGCCTCCTCGACGAGCTGGCGGATCGTCGAGGACTCCAGAGCGAC
>DATKAS010000361.1:0-15651 GCA_035497855.1 Acidimicrobiales bacterium | reverse complement strand
CGAGCGCCGACCCCGCGATCCACGTGCGGCCGTCGGGACGCGCGGGAGAGAGCGAATTCGCGAGAGCGTCGTTGCCGCTACGCAGCTGCGTCGTCAGCTCGCCCTGCAGCCCGTCGCTCAGCATCGCGGTCGGGTCGACGTCGACGTAGGGACCCGCGATCACCTCGCGGGTGCCGATCGCAGTCCTCAACATGTCGACGAGGTGATGCTCCTGTGTCGACGTGCTCGTCGTGAGCGCGTTGATCGCTTCGGGCGAGGGGACGATCGTGAGCGGGATCGTCGGATGTGCGGCCAGCGCGGTGATGAAGGTGGTGAGCGCCGACACGTCGTCGTCGAGCATCTGGCTCGAGCCGTCGGGGGCGAGTGACGGCGCCGCCTTCAGTGGCATCAACGTCGACACCGCGAGAGGGCGCGCTCCCGTCTCGGTGGTCGTGCGCACGAGGTGGGTCGTGAACCCGTCGATCTCGTCGCCGTCCTCGTTGCGAAGCTCGAGACGCACTGGGTACACGCCGTCGACGCGGAGGCGAGTGCGTCCCGGCTGGCTGGTGTCGCTGATCGGGAGGCTCACCACCGTGTCGCCGCGGGCGTCGCGTGGTAGGTCGCCGACGGGCTGTGAGATCGTCGCGAGCGAGGAGCCGAGCTCGCCGTCGAGCGACGCTTGGAAGAGTGACCGAGACCGCAGCCGCTGGTAGATCACCACGGCGATCTCGCTGCCGCTCGGTGCCTGCCGATCCAGGTGGATGGTGACGTCGAGCCGTCCGTTCGGTCCGATCCACAGGTTCTGCGACACGAGCGTGACGCGCGGGCCGGAGGTGTCGTCGGCCTGGCGGATGTCAGCCGCGGCAGCGGGCGCGACGAGGGCCGACGCCATGGCCACGACCGCGGCGACGGCGAGCACGATGCGCCGGATCATGCGGGCGCGCCCGGTTCGAGCGGGAGCTCGAGCACCGCGAGACCGTCGGGGTCGGGTCGAAAGCCGACGCTCAGGTACAGCCGGAAGGCGCGGTCGTTCGTGATCTGCGTGTTGACCAGCGCACGATCGGCGCGGTGACGGCGCAGCCATTGCAGGCAGTCGATCGTCAGCGACTTGCCGAGCCCCGCGCCTTGGTACGAGGGACGCACCGCGAGGCGCTGCAGGTAGCCCGTCGGCCCCGCGCGACCGGTGAGCGCGTACGCGACCACCGCATCGCCCGCGTCACCGTCCGCGCCGTCGATCACCCGCAGCCGTCGGACGGGTGTCGCCGCCATCGCCTGGGCGAGCCCGCGCCGACCGAGCTGCCAGAACTCGGGGAACGACGCCCCGTCGGTTGCCGTGATCGCCTCCCAGTCCTCGCGGCGAGCGCGTCGGGGCTTGGGCGGCACCCGCGCCGGGACGCCTGCGAGATCGTGCACGAGGAGGTGCAGACGCTCGTGGACGGCGAAGCCGGCGTCGAGGAAGGGTGCCTGCTCGCGGGGCGACAGCGCGACCGTGAGGGCGCGCTGGTAGCCCCGCGCGGTGAGGTCGTTCGCGGCCGCTCGGATGGCCGCCGGCTTCGGAAGCGTGCCCCCCGGGATGGGTGCGAGCTGCGCCGCGACGGCCCCGAGTGCGTCGTTCGGCCAGGGAGAAACCCGCAGGCCGACCTCGTCGTAGGTCACGACGTCGACGGACGCGCTGGAACGGCTTCGCGCATCCTTCACACGACGCAACGGTACTCTCGCCCTGGTGGCGATCCTGTTCGCGACGCATCCACGGTTCCGTGACCACGCCACCGGACCAGGGCATCCCGAGCGACCGGCCCGGCTCGACGCGGTCCTCGCGGGGGCGGAGTGGGGCGGCGTCGTCGACGATCTCGTGCACCTCGAGCCTCGTGCCGCGACGCGCGAAGAGATGGAGCGCGTGCACCCGGCCCGCTACCTCGATGCCCTCGAGCGGTTGTGCCAGAGCGGAGGGGGACGCATCGACCCCGACACGCGAGCAAGCGAGGCGTCGTGGGAGGCCGCGTGCTTGGGTGCCGGCGCGGGGCTCGCGTCGATCGAGACGCTCGACGGCGCGGGAGCGTCGGCTGCCTTCTGCGCGGTGCGGCCGCCGGGTCACCACGCGACGCCGACGCGCGCCATGGGCTTCTGCCTCGTGAACAACGTGGCGATCACGGCAGCCGCGCTCGCCGCGCGAGGCGAGCGCGTCGTGATCGTGGACTTCGACGCGCATCACGGCAACGGCACCCAGGATTGCTTCTACGCCGACCCGCGGGTGCTGTACGTGTCGTTCCACGAATACCCGCTCTATCCCGGCACCGGCGCGATCTCGGAGGTCGGCGAAGGGGCAGGGCGCGGCACGACGATCAACTTCCCGTTCCCCGCGGGCACGACTGGCGACAGCTATCGAGCTGCGATCGACGAGGTGCTGCTCGGCGCGATCGAGCGGTTCGAGCCGACCTGGATGATCCTGTCTGCCGGGTTCGACGCGCATCGCCGTGATCCCCTCACCGGCCTCGCGCTGAGCGCGGGTGACTTCGCCGACATCACCGCACGCCTCATCCCGCTCGTCCCGTCGGGTCGCCGCATCGCGTTCCTCGAAGGCGGCTATGACCTGCAGGCCCTCGCCGACTCGACTGCGGCGTGCCTCGGTGCCCTCGCCGGGCTCGATCACCACCCAGAGCAGCCGACGAGCGGGGGGCCAGGGGGGCCGGTCGTGGCCGCAGTGCAGCGAATCCGCGACTCCCTCGACCCTGGGCCTCAAGGGTGACCGCCCTTCGACCGATCTTTCTGACGGTTCCCGAGGAGGACTTGTGCCCGATCTGACCCAGCTCTTGCACCACTTGCTCGAGCGTCGCGGATCCGACCTCCATCTGAAGGTCGGATCGCCGCCGTACATCCGGGTCGACGGGCACCTCGAAGCCGTGCCTGCCGAGTCGTGCTCGGCCGGCGAGCTGGAGCGCATCGTCAACGAGCTCGTCCCCGAGGACCGGACGGCCGACCTCACCGAGCATGGCCAGGCGGACTTCGCGCACAGCGTGCCGGGCCTCGGGCGGTTCCGTGTGAACCTCCACAAGCAACGGGGCAGCTACGGCGTCGTCGTGCGCCGAGTGCAGCCGGGCATGCCGTCGCTCGATCAGCTGAACCTGCCGGTCGCGCTCCGCCGCCTCTCCGAGGAGCAGGACGGACTCATCATCGTGTCCGGCGCGCCGGGGTCCGGCCGGTCGACGACGGTGGCGATGCTCATCGATCGCATCAACGAGAACCGTGCCGCGAACATCGTGACGATCGAAGACCCGATCGAATTCCTTCACATCGACAAGCGCTCGATCGTCACGCAACGCGAGGTCGGCTCGGATACGCCGAGCTTCGCCGAGGGCGCGGCGCGTGTGCTTCGCCAAGACCCCGACGTCATCTTCCTCGGCGAGATGCCCGATCCGGAGACGGCTGCCGCAGCGCTGCTCGCGGCGTCGAACGGCCGGCTCGTGCTCGCGGTGATGGCCACTACGCCGGCGTCGGAGGTCATCGAGCGCATCGTCGACTTCTTCCCGCCCCATCAGCAGCGCCAGGTGCGTCAGACGGTTGCGAGCTGCCTGCGCGGCGTCGTGTGCCAGCGGCTCGTCGAGCGCGCGGACGGCCGCGGCCGTGTGCCTGCGGTCGAGGTGCTCATGTCCACGCCGCGGGTCATCGAGCTGATCGCCGATCCCGCCCGTGCGGACGGCAGCCTCGAGCAAGCGATCGCCGAAGGCGAGTACTACGGCATGCAGACGATCGACCAGAGCCTCTTCCAGCTCTTCCGTGAGGGACTCGTCGGGCTGCGCGATGCCCTCGCTGCCGCGAGCCGTCCGGAGGATCTGCGCATCGCGATCCAAACGTCCGGGATGGCGATGAACTGAGCCGTAGGCTCGCCGATCGTGATCCCCGATCGGCTCGAGCCGGTGCTCGCCGAGCTCCGGCCCCTCGCTGACCGGTTCGTGGCCGCGGGCCACAAGGTGTACCTCGTCGGCGGCACCGTGCGTGACCTGCTGCTCGACCGCCCGATCGTCGGTGACTACGACCTGACGACGGACGCACGACCGGGGGACGTCAAGCGCATCATCGACGGCTGGGCCGATGCTGTGTGGACGCAAGGGGAGCGGTTCGGCACGATCGGAGCGCGCAAGGCCGAGCGTTCCTACGAGATCACGACGCACCGCGCCGAGGCGTACAACGCGGACTCACGCAAGCCCGATGTCGCGTTCGCTGACGTGATCGAAGTCGACCTGTCGCGTCGGGACTTCACGGTGAACGCGATGGCGCTCGCGCTTCCCGACCCGCGGCTCGTCGACCCGTTCGGTGGGGCGGTCGATCTCGCCGCGGGCGTGTTGCGCACCCCGCTGTCGGCCACGGAGTCCTTCACGGACGATCCGCTCCGCATGCTGCGAGCGGCGCGGTTCGTCGCGGGCTATGGACTGCAGCCCGTCGACGGGCTCACCGACACCATCCGGGACCTCCGGGGGCGGCTGGAGATCGTGTCGGCCGAACGGATCCGAGACGAGCTCGACAAGCTGCTCACCGTCGACCATCCGAGCGCCGGGTTGTGGCTGCTCGTCGACACTGACCTGAGCGACGAGTTCTTGCCCGAGCTCTCCGCGATGCGGCTCGAGCAGGATCCGATCCACCGCCACAAGGACGTCCTCGCGCACACGATCGCCGTCGTCGAGAACGTCACGCGCGTGCGCGCGGGCGATGGCTTCCGGATCGTGCGCTTGGCGGCGTTGTTCCACGACGTCGGGAAGCCCAAGACGAGGTCGTTCGCGCGCGGCATGGTGTCGTTCCACCATCACGAGGTCGTCGGCGCGCGGATGACGCGCGAGAGGATGCAAGCGTTGCGGTATTCCACCGACGACACCGAGAAGGTGACCAAGCTCGTCGAGCTCCACCTCCGCTTCCACACCTATGAGATGGGGTGGACCGACAGCGCGGTGCGGCGGTACGTGCGCGACGCGGGGCCGCTCCTGGCCGAGCTGAACCTGCTCACGCGTTGCGACTGCACGACGCGCAACGAGCGCAAGGCCCAGCAGCTTTCGGCGCGGATGGACGATCTCGAGCGCCGCATCGCCGAGCTCGCGGAGCGCGAGGAGCTCGCTGCGATCCGTCCGGAGCTCGACGGGCACGCGGTGATGCAGCACCTCGGCCTCGCGCCCGGTCCCGACGTCGGCGCGGCGCTCGACTTCCTGCTCGAGCTGCGGCTCGACGAAGGCGTGCTCGGCGTCGCGGAAGCGACTCGTCGCCTCGACGAGTGGTGGGCGACCCGGAAGGGGTCGACGGCCTAGAGACCGAGCTTCCGGCCGCGCATCACGAGCGTGTGCGGCACGAGGCTGCTCAGCGCCGAACGAGGAGGCTCGGGCTCGAGCAACGTGTCGACGTCGAAGTTCGCTCGCTGCAGCCCGGCGAAGAGATCGGCGATGGTGTACCCGGACCAGTACGAGCCCCCACCGAGGCGCGTCGCCGGATGGGTGACCGCGAAGACGAACGGTGCTCCGGTCTTGAGCACCCGATGGACCTGTCGGAAGACTCTGCCTGTGTCCGCGACCGAGCTGAGCGCTGATCCGCTGAACGCGACGTCGACCGATGCGGGAGGCAGGAACGCGAGGTCCGCGAGATCGCCGTGGTGCAGCTCGATGCGCACCTCTTCCTCCCCGGCGAGGCGGCGCGCGTACGCGAGCTGATCGGCGGAATGGTCGATGCCGATGACCTTTCCACCCCGCGCCGCGAACGCGAGCGTGGCGTCCCCGCGTCCGCACCCGAGGTCGAGGACGCGCTTGCCGGCGACGTCGCCACAGAGGCGCAGCTCCTCGTCGGTCGGTTCCACCTGCTCATCTTCGTCCGGACGACGCGGCAAGCGGGGGACGCTCAGCCGCGCCCAGTACCCTTGATCCGATGACGTTCCGACCCGAGGCGCTGCGTGGCGTGGGCTCGACCGGGCCCGGCGTCATCGACTACCGCCTCGCGCGACGTTCGCTGCTGTCCGAGTACCGCAAGGGTCGGCTCGCGCGCCATCAGGTGTGCGACGCGCACCCCGAGCTCGTCCGTGCGGCGCGGGAGGTCGGATCCCCCACCCGCGTCGAGTGCCCCGTCTGCACGGAGCGCGCGGGGGAGGGCACCACGCTCGTGCTCGTCACCTATGTGTTCGGGCCGCGGCTTCCACCGTATGGCCGGTGCATCAGCCAGAAGGCCGAGCTGGCCAAGCTCGATCAGCGCAACGACACGCTCACGGCCTACGTCGTCGAGGTCTGCCCCGACTGCCACTGGCACCACCTCACGCGGTCGTATTCGCTCGGCCGCGGCACCTCGCGAGCTCGCTGACCTGGCCCGTCACACCTCATGGTGTGGGTAGTGCGTGCGGCATGAGAAGCACCAGCGCTCGACGTCGGTGAGCGTCTTCTCGCTGCCCGGCGTGTCCCAGGCTTCCGGCACGACGTAGACCCGGTGCACCTCGACGAGGTCGACTTCGTCTCTGCCGCAGCTGTCGCACGTCGACACCGAGGCCACGCTACCGGGCGCATTCGCCGCGTCAGTCTTCTACGCTTGCTCGTACCGCCGGCAGCCCTGAGCGCTGGACGGGAGGGAGGACGGCGATGGCCGGGATGACCGCGACGACCGCGATGACCGCGATGACCGCGATGACTGTGCCGTTGGTGCGCGCGCGCAAAGGCGCAACGCCCCTGGTGATGGTGACGGCCTACGACGCGCCGACTGCACGGATCGTCGACAAGGGTGGCGCCGACCTGATCCTCGTCGGGGATTCCGTGGCGATGGTCGTGCTCGGATACGACGACACCTTGCAGCTGACCGTCGACGACATGGCGCACCATGTCGCGGCGGTCGCGCGTGCTCGACCGCGAGCGTTGATCGTCGGTGACCTCCCGTGGATGAGCTACCACGTCTCCGCTGCCGACTCCGTGCGGAACGCGGCCACGCTCATCCGCGCGGGAGCGCAGGCGGTCAAGCTCGAAGGCGGTCGGAAGCGCGTGGCGACCGTCGAAGCCCTCGTCGACGCCGAGATCCCCGTGATGGGGCACATCGGCCTCACACCGCAATCGCTCCACGTGATGGGTGGTTTCAAGGTGCAGGGGAAGAGCGCGGAGGCCGCGCGCGCACTCATCGACGACGCGAAGGCCCTCGCGGTCGCGGGCTGCTTCGCGATCGTGCTGGAAGGGGTGCCCGACACGGTGGCAGCACTCGTCACCGAGGCGGTGTCGGTCCCGACGATCGGCATCGGCGCGGGCCGCGGGTGTGACGGCCAGGTGCTCGTGCTGCACGACCTCCTCGGGCTCGAGGATCGCGTGACGCCGAAGTTCGTCCGCCGCTATGCCTCGCTCGAAGCTGCGGGCGTCGAGGCCGTCGCCGCGTTCGCGAGCGATGTGCGAGCAGGCCGCTTCCCGAACGACGACGAGAGCTACCACCTGTCGGATGACGTGGCGGAGGTGCTCGGGCTGTACGCGAACGTTCACTGAACGCCAGACCCGACAGACTCTCTCGGCGTGAAGCGTGGATGGGTCGCCGCGGCCGCGTGTCTGCTCGTCCTCGCCGCGTGCAGCAACTCTGACGATGCCTCGACGGCGACATCCGGCACGATCGACGCGGGCCCGGCCGCCACTGCGGTCGGCGGTGTCACACCGCAGGGCTTCGACACGATCGGGCTCACCATCCGTGACGCCACGAGCTCGACGCACCGCTTCTGCATGTGGCTCGCCGACACCTCCGACAAGCGCGACGTCGGCCTCATGAAGGTCACCGACCTCGGGGGGAAGAGCGGCATGCTGTTCAACTTCGAGAAGGACACGAACTCGGCCTTCTACATGTTCCAGACTGTCATGCCCTTGTCGATCGCCTTCTTCGCGAGCGATGGCAGCTTCGTGTCATCCACGGACATGGTCCCGTGCACGTCGTCGAACGGGGACGACTGCGAGCTCTACAGCGCGACCGGCACGTATCGCGACGCGATCGAGGTGCCGCAAGGAGGTCTCGCCGCGCTCGGGATCGGCCCGGGGAGCGCCATCGTCGACAGGGGCGCGTGCCCCGAGTAGCGGCCGGTCAGGCGGTGGGCGGGTCGGTGAACTGCTGGCCCTGCCGGGAGACGTGCTCCGTCCAGGCGAGGCCGTCCCAGTACCGCATCTCGTAGCGACCGGACGGATCGGGGTACCACCCCGCTGGTGTGTGCGTGATGGCGACGGTTGCGTTCGAGGGTGTCGCGGCAGCGGCGACCACTGGCTGCGCGGTCTCGATCGGCGTGACTGCGGCGGGTGTTGCAGCGGCCGCGGGCGCTACAGCAGCGGCAGGGGCGACCACTTCGGCGGCGGGGGCTGCTGCTGCCACCGACGCCGCCGCACCGGGTGGGTTGCCTTCCCGTCGCATGATCGCGTGCACCCGTCCACCGCTCTCGACCACTGACACCACTTCCCAGCCAGTCGCCGCGTGACTGTTCAGCTCGTTCACGAGGCTGCTGGGATCGGCGCTGCTGACTGCGGTGAACTCAGGCATGGCCCGACGCTACAACGCTGGACGCGGGCGCGTCGGACGGCGGTCTCAGGACACGAGGGCGAGCACGTCGAGTCCCGCGGTGCCGCCGTCATGGACGACGCGACCGTCGCGCAGCGCGAGGCAACGGTCGACGCGGTTCACGAATTCGAGCTCATGGGTCGCCACGAGAAGCGTCGCGCCGTCGCGATGGACCGCGTCGAACAGCTCGAGCAGCGCGACCTTGCCGGTCGCGTCGAGGCCGACGAACGGCTCGTCGACGAGGAGCACGTCGAACGGCCGGACCAACGCCATCGCGATCGCAGCCTTCTGACGCAAACCTCGGCTGAAGCGAGTCGGGAGGTCGTCAGCGCGGTCGTAGAGACCGACGTGGCCGAGGAGGTCGGCCGCGCGCTGGTCCCACTCTTCGACACCGTGCAGCCGCGCGGTGTACTCGAGGTGCTCCCACACGCTCAGGTCGTCGTAGAACGTCGGCGTGTCGGACAGAAACGACGTCGCGGCTCGGGCGCCGAGTGACCCCACGACGTGCCCGCCGACCTCGGCATAGCCCCCGCTCGACTCGAGCAGCCCCGCGAGCATTCGCAGCAGGGTCGTCTTCCCCGAACCGTTGTGGCCGATGAGGACGACAGCCTCACCGGGGGCAACGCGCAGGTCGATCGGGAGCAGGGCCGCGGTCTCGCCATATGACTTCTCGAGCTGCGTCGTGGAGAGCGCAGGCGGGGGACCGGCGGGCACGCTCGCAGCTGCCTTGCTCCCCTTCGCCCGAGGGCGACGGCGTTCGGTCACGACGCGGCCCTCACGCTCTTCGCCTTGGCGCGAGCAGTCTGCTCTGCCTGAGACTGCTCGAGCAGGTTGTTCCACGCCCGGTGCAGCGCCTCACGGAATCGCACCCACAGCCCCGTGCCCCACGCCGCGAGCACGCCCACGCATCCGACCGCGGCCGCCGCCGCGACAGGCCCGGCGTCGTGGTCGTTCGCGACCCTCGCGACGATGATGGGTGCGAGGCCGATCATCGTGAGCACGACCGGCCACACCGCGCGGAGCACGATCTTCATTCCGGCGACTTCGGGCGGCAGCAGCTGGTTGCCTTCCGGCGCGGGCGCGGGCGCGCCCATGACGATGCTCACGACGCCGCCGCTCGCCGCGGTGAGTGCAGCGGGCACGACCATCACGGCGCCGATCGCGAACGCGGTCGACGAGGGGTGCAGCAGCACGCCGACTGCGGCGGCCACGAGCGCGACGAGGAGCATCACGATCGTGCCGGCCGCGAGGTGGCGCACGAGCAGCGAGCCGGTCTCGACGGGGAGCGCCTCGGAGAGGTCGGCTTGATCGACTTGCTGCGCGAGTGGCTCGAACGCGTCGGTCGCCGCGACGAACATCGCGAGGCCCGCGACGACGATGAGCGGCGTCGTGCCCTCCCACGTCGCCCGCACGCACAGACCCGTGGCGGCCGCCAGCAGCAGCAGCCGGCCGACGCGGGCAGCAGGAAAGCGAAGCACGCCCTCCCAGTCGCGGCGCCAGACGGGCAGGCGGCGGCCAACGTGGCGGAGCCGCACCCAGGGTTTCACTCGTGGTCGATCCTGCGCGAGCTGGCGCCGGAGGACGATCACCGTGCGGAGGTCTTGCACCGTCACCGCGAAGCGGAGCTGGCCGACGAGGCTCGTCCGACGCTCGGCGTACTCGACCGACAAGCCTCCGATCGCGCGGAGTCCCAAGAAGACGAGCGCGAGGACCGCGACGGCACCGAGAAGGTCGATCGGCTCTGTGCGCAGCGGCCACAGCGCGATGCTGCCGATCGTCGACGTCGGCGCGGGGATGATCTCCGCCACGTCGAGGGCTGCCCACCCGACGACGAGCGCCCCGAGCAACGTCGCGAGCCGCTGGGGGATGCGGAACCCCGCCGCGCAGAGCGCGGCCCCGACGAACACCATCGCGACGAGCACGCCCGCGGCCGCGCAGCTCGCGATCCAGGCAAGTGGAGCGCCCGGGAGGCGACGTACCGCGAGCTGCCCGGCCACTGCCCCGCCCACCGCGCCCACGAAGCACGCGAACCGGAGCTGGCGGAGCACGGGCCCGCGGAGCGCGCCTGTGCGGTCGACCGGGCTGAGGAGGACCAAGCGCACCTCGGCCGGCTCGAGGGCGAGCGGACCGCCGCGGCTACCGGACCGGATGCCGGCGGCGAGCGCGAGTGCCGCGACGAGCCCGATGACTGCAGGTCCGTGCTCCCGGACGTTCGCGATGCCGCTCACGGTGACATCGTCATCTCCCACGAGGCTGGAGAGGAACAGCACGACCACCGTGCCGAGGATGCCGGCGACGTAGGCGTGGTACGCGGCGTCGAGCCAATCCACCTCGGCGATCCGCTTGCGGCGGCGCGTCCGTCGAAGGTCGTGCAGGGCCACCATCGAGCGGTCGAGCGTCGACGCATCCATCACCGTCGAGCGACGCTAGCGACCAGACTCGCCCGGCTCCGCACCGGTCGCCGCAGGACGAGTCGGATCAGAGCTCCATCCCGACCACGACGCGACGAACACCTTCGGAGGCGCCAGTCCCGCCATCTCGAGGGCAAGCGCGTCGAAGCACGCGTTCACTCCCGAGCCGCAATACGTGACCACGGCGGTGCGGTCGTCGATGCCGGCAGCGGCGAACGCGGCGCGGAGCTCTGGCGGAGGAAGAACCCGACCGGTGTCGCGATCGACGAGCGTGGCCCAGGGAACGTTCAGCGCCCCGGGCACGTGCCCAGCTCGGCTGTCGATGGGTTCGGTCTCACCGCGGTAGCGCTCCCCCGCGCGGGCATCGATCGCGACGGCATCGTGGCGGGCGAGCGCAGCCGCAAGTGCGTCAGCGTCGGTGAACGCGTCGGCGGGCCATGGCCGGGGGGTGAACGACCGCGGCGTCGGTGTCGCCCCGGCGCCGGTCTCGAGCGCGCCTGACCAGGCAGCGAGGCCGCCGTCGAGCAGAGCGGCGGGCTCGCGGAGCGCGCGCAGCATCCACACCAGCCGCGCTGCGGTGCTGCCGCCCATGTCGTCGTAGGCGACGACCCGGGTGCCGTCTCCGATCCCCAGTCGGCTCATCGCGTCGGCGAATTGGCCGGGACTCGGGAGTGGGTGGCGACCCGCGGTCCCACCCGGTGGAGCAGCGAGGTCGACGTCGAGATCGACGAACCGCGCCCCGGGCAGGTGTCCGAGCTCGAAGGCAGCCCTGCCGCTGCGTCCGGCGAGGTACCACCGAACATCGCAGACGACGACGTCGGCGAGGTGGTCGACGAGCCACGCTGCGTCGACGAGGGGCCCAAAGGTCGGAGAAGATGCCTGCACGCGGGGAACCTTCGCGCGACGGTTGTCGTGGAACCTCCCGGCGTACGCTTTCCACGACGTTCGGCCTGTTCACATGATCACGACTGACTCCGCAAAGCTGTTCTTCGCCCTGCTCACGCTCGTGGCGAACGCGGCTGTTTTGGCAGGTGCGGGGCTCTGGTTGGCTGCGCGATGGTCAAAGGGCGCGGCCCTCGTGATGGACGACGTGCAGGCGGAGCTCACTCGGCTCGGGGTGCCCGTCGCGTTCGCGGTCGCGGCGACGGCGATGGCTGGAAGCCTGTACTTCTCCGAGGTCGCGAACTTCGTGCCCTGCACGCTGTGCTGGTATCAGCGGATCGCGATGTACTCCCTGGCGATCATCTTGCTCGTGGCTGTCATCCGCCGCGATCGCAACATCCGGCCATACGGCATCACGCTCGCGCTCGTCGGCTTGCCGATCTCCGTCTATCACTATCTGGTCGAGTGGTACCCGAACCTCGAGACCAACGTCTGCTCGACCGGCCTCTCGTGCTCGATCGTTTGGTTCCGCAGCCTCGGGTTCATGAGCCTCGCCTACATGGCCGGCTCGGGCTTCGCGCTGATCGCGCTCGTGCTTGCTCTCACACCGAAGGAGTCCGCATGACCTCTCGTTCCGCGCAGCGTCGAAGCTCGAACTTGGTTCGCGACGCGCACGAGCCGTCGAAGCCGAAGTGGCTTCTGCCCGCCATCGTCATCGGCGTGGTCGCGATCGCGGCGATCCTCGCGATCGCGATCGCGGGTCGCGGCAAGAAGGCGGCTGACACGGGTGGCTTGCAGCAGGTCCAGCCCGTCGAGGTGAGTGGCACGCCCCTGCCGACGCTCTCCGACCCGAACAACGACGCCGCCGTGGGGATGACCATTCCGACGATCACCGGCAAGTCGTTCGACGGTACGCCGGTCACGATCGCGCCGACCGGATCTCCTCAGCTGATCTTGTTCGTCGCGCACTGGTGCCCGCATTGCCAGCGCGAAGTGCCGCTGCTCAGCGACTGGATGAAGCAAGGCAGCATGCCTGCCGGCGTGCAGCTCACGACGGTTGCCACAGGGACGTCTGCGGACGCGCCGAATTACCCGCCATCCGCGTGGCTTCAGAAGAACGACTGGCCGAGCCCGATCATGGCCGACTCTACGAACTCCGATGCTGCGCAGGCCATGGGTCTGCCGGGCTATCCGTACTTCGTGCTCGTCGACGGGGACGGCAAGGTGGTCGCCCGCACCAGCGGGGAGATCTCCACCGATCAGCTCGAGACGATGTTGAAGAGCCTCGTGGCGCAGTCGAACGGATGACGTGAGGCCGCTGGCTCGGGCCGCGATGGGCCTTCTCTGCGTCGCGGTCGTGCTCGGCTTGGCGGCGGCCCCCGCGTCCGCCCACGCACAGCTGGTGTCGACCGACCCGGCAAACGGCGCGCATGTGGACCCGCCGCCGACTCGGGTGTCGCTCCGGTTCAGCGAGAACGTGTCGCTGAAGCTCGGTGGCGTGCGTGTCCTGAACACTGACGGTGAGCGAGTCGACAAGGACGACGCGAAGGCGGTCGGTGACACGGTGACGGTGGGCCTCCGCGACGGCCTCGCGAGCGGTCCATACGTCGTCGCGTGGAACGTCATCTCCGCGGACAGCCACCCCGTCAATGGTGCGTTCACGTTCGTCGTGGGAGCTGGGCAAGCTGCGACGAACGACCAGATCGCATCGTTGATCAAGGTGCCGAGTGACAGAGGATGGCGGGTCGCCGCCGGCGTCGGTCGCTTCCTCAGCTACGCGGGGCTGCTGCTCGCTGCAGGCGGCATGGTGTTCCTCGCGACCGTCGACCGCAGGCGGCCGTCGCGGCGCGTGGCACAGCTGATCGCCGGTGGTGCGGTGGTGGGCATCGTCGGACTGCTCGTGCAGGTGCCTCTGCAAGCCGCGATCGCCACCGAGACCGGCTCGAAGGCGTTGCTGTCGCCGAGCCGATGGGTGGATGCCCTGTCGAACTCGGGCTTTCGCTGGAGCACCATCCTCGGTGTCGTCGGCGGCACGATCATCGTGACGGCGCTGTGGGCGGGTTGGGCCGAGTGGATCGGTCTCGTGGGCGCGGCGGTCGCCTTCGTGTCCTTCCCCCTCACCGGGCACTCGCGCTCGACCGCGCCGGCGTGGCTCGTCATCCCTGCGGACGCGGTGCACGTCGCCGCGGCAGGTGTGTGGTTCGGCGGAGTCGTGCTGCTCGTCATCTCGTGGACGCAGCGTCGCCGTGATGGCGACGCAGTGGCGGGCGCGCACCTCGTGGACTCGTTCTCACAGGTCGCGGCGGTGACCGTTGCCGCGGTGGCAGTGAGCGGCGTGTACCTCGCGTGGAAGGAAGTGGGGTCGATCCACGCGTTGTTCTCCACGCGGTACGGGTTGACGCTCGTGGCCAAGCTCTGTGTGGTCGCGTCCGTCGGCGCCCTCGCTGCCTACAACCACTGGAAGCTGGTGCCCGACATCCGGCGCACCGGCAAGCGTGTGGTCACCTCCGACGGAGCGCCTGCGGCCGCCCCCGTTGCCAGCGTGGGCGGGCCCGGCGCCGCCAAGACCACGAGGTCGGCGATCGCTTGGCGCAAGCTCGAGACCACGGTGCGCGCCGAGATCGTGGGGCTCGTCGCGGTCATCGCGATCACTTCGGCGCTCGTCGCTATCACTCCCGCGCGCGAGGCCGTCTCGACTGGTGGTGTGTTCTCGTCCACCGTCGCCTTCCGGGGCGGCACGCTCAGCTTCGTCGTCGACCCGGGCAAGGTCGGGCTCAACGAGTTCCACGTCTACATGCTCGATGCCGCGCGCCAACCCGACGACACCGTCGAGAACATGACCCTTCGGATGTCGTTGCCCTCGAAGGGCGTCGGTCCGCTCGAGCAGGCGATGGAGAAAGCGGGGCCAGGCCATTGGACGCTCGACTCCTCGGACCTCACGATCCCGGGGAAATGGCAGATCACGACCGTGGGTGAGGTCTCGAAGTTCGAGGACGCGACCGCGACGTTCGCTGTCGACGTCCACCGTTGACGGCGTTCGTCAGCGCAGCTCGTGACCGAGCGCGGCGTTCGCCGCGTGATGGCCGCACATGCCGTGCACACCCGCGCCCGGTGGTGTCGACGCGGAGCACAGATACGCGCCGTCGCCGAGGCGGTAGGGCTGCAGGGTGAGTCGAGGGCGCGCGAGGAGCTGCAGGCGATCGAGTGCGCCGCCCGCGATGTCGCCGCCGACGAGGTTCGGATTCGAGGCTTCGAGGTCGGTGGTCGTTCGAACGACGCGCTGCAGCACGACATCGCGGAAGCCGGGAGCGAACCGCTCGATCTGATCCTCGATCGCCTGGCTGGCGTCGATCGCCGAACCCGCTGGCACGTGGCAGTACGCCCACAACGTGTGAACGCCAGTCGGCGCGCGCGTCGGGTCGAACACGCTCGGCTGCGAGACCAGAACGAACGGCTTCGGTGCGGCCCGGCCGTCGGTGACAATCTGCTCGCCCTCGGCGATCGCGTGCAACGAGCCTCCGAGGTGCAGCGTGCCCGCACGGCGCGCGTCATCAGCGGTCCACGGGATGGGTGCGCTCAGGGCGTAGTCGATCTTGCAGACGCCGGGCCCGTAGCGGAACCGCTGCGCGCTGCGCGCGACGCTCGGCGTTGCTCGCGTGCCGAGCAGCTCGACCGCGGCGCGCGGCCCGAGGTCGAACAGCAGCACCCGCGCGTCAGGGAGCTGCGCGACCGACGTGACCTTCTCGCCGAGCTTGAGCTCGCCGCCGAGAGAGGTGAGATACGAGACGAGCGCGTCGGCGATGGCCTGCGAGCCACAACGGGCGAGCGGCCAGCCGTCGACATGTCCTGCGACGCCCAG
>DATKAS010000360.1:0-9291 GCA_035497855.1 Acidimicrobiales bacterium | reverse complement strand
CGGGGATGTCGATGCTGCCGTCGCCGTCCTCGTACCGGCCGACCGCCTCGTGCGCGCGGGCGCGCACCTTCTCGGCGGTGTCCGCGTCGAGTCCGTCGGTGATGCGCGCGAGCGGTCCGGCCAGCGACGTCGTCATCCGCCACCACCCGTCGAACGACGGCGCACGGAGCGGCACTTCGAGCTCATCGCTGCGCAACTCGGTGAACCCCGCGGCGGTGAACATGGCCGCGAGCCGCGTGGCGTCGCCGAGCGAGAACGGACCAGGGATGCCGGGGGGCGGCATCGGCGTCCCGAGCTGCTCGGACAGCGCGTCGAGCACGAGCCCGAGCCACGGGTTGCGGCCGCGTTCGGTCCAGACCGCGACGGCGATGCGCCCAGCGGGCTTGGTCACCCGGGCGATCTCGGCCGCCGCCCGCTCGGGATCGAGCGCGAATTGCAGACCGTCTCGGCAGTAGACGAGGTCGAAGGTTGCATCGCGCTCCTCGATCTGCTCGAGGTCGAGTCGGCGGCCGTGGACGTTGGAAAGGCCGTGGCTGTGCGCGCGAGCGACCGCGATGTCGACCATCTCCATGGCGACGTCCGAGGCGACCACCTCGCCGGGGTCGACCAGCGGTCCGACGGCGAGCGTCAGCGCGCCCGGGCCGCACGCGAGCTCGAGCGCACGGTCGCCCCGCGTCGGCGTCGTCACCGCGATCATCCAGTCGGTGACCTGCTGACCGCGGCTGTCCACGAAGTTCGCGTGCTGCGCCCACGAACCGGCCACCGAGGACCACATGCCGTGCAGATGGGGCCGAAGATCAGTGCTCATCTCAGTGTTCATTTCGGTACTCCTTTCGAGTATTCAATACTCCTGTAGAGTATCGGAATGCCCCGAACCGTCAACCCCGAGCGACGGCGATATGAGTCACCTCGCCGGCGGGAACAAGCCGCTGCGACACGTCGACAGATCCTCGGCGCCGCACAACGGCTGTTCGAGGCGCAGGGATACGCCGCGACGACGATGGCATCGGTCGCGGAAGAGGCGAGCGTGTCGCTCAAGACGGTCTACCTCGCGTTCGACACCAAGAGCGGGCTGGTCCGCACCCTCTGGGACACGTTGCTGCGCGGCGAGGCGGACATCGCGGTCGCGGAGCAGCCGTGGTACGTCGAGGTGCTCGACGAGCCCGACCCCGCGCGTCAGCTTCGGCTCAACGCGCGCAACTCGACCGCGGTGAAGCAGCGCGTCGCAGGTTTGCTACGGGTGCTCCGCGATGGAGCACCGAGTGATCCGGACGTCGCCGCGCTCTGGCAGCTCATCAACGACGACTTCTACGCGAACCAGCGCGAGGTCGTGAGGTCGCTCCATCGCAAGAAGGCGCTGAAGCACGGCCTCGGCGTCGACCACGCGACAGACATCCTGTGGACCCTGATCCACCCGGACGTGTGGCACCTGCTCGTCGGCGCCCGTGGCTGGAGCCCGGCTCGCTACGAGCGGTGGCTCGCCGACACGACCTGCGCGCAGCTGCTCGACAGCGCCTAGCGCGGCCGCCAGATCCTCAGCTGGTTCGCAGGGAGGACGACGGCGAACATGCCCGACGGGTTCGCCTCGAGCAGCGCCGCGCGCACATCCGCCACGAAGTCATCGAGGCGATCCCCGAGCAGGTGGGGCGCGGTCGACGAGGACGAGAGGTGCTGAGCGACGAGATCGTCGACCGAGCGATCGAGCACTCGACCGTCAGGCACCGTCACGACCTGCATCGGCTGAAACCCCGCGGCTCGGAACACCTCGTCCTCGCCGCTCGGTGACGTGTTGCGGATCGAGCGGCCGGCTCGCTTGTCGGGACCGAGGTACCGCACGCGCACCTTCTCGACGGCGTCGTCGACCGGCGAGCGGTACGCCTGCGTGTCGATCTGCACCGCTGCTCCCCCGGGTTCGAGCATGCCGCGCACCGAGTGCGCCACCCTCGGACGGTCCATCCAATGGAAGGACGCTGCGAACGTCACGACGCGAAAGGTGCCGAGCCCCGCGGGCAAGGCTTCCGCACGCTCGAGCACGAAGCGGGCATTCGTGACCTCGCGTTCTGTCGCAAGCCGCTCGGCCTCGGCGATCATCCCCCGGTCGGGGTCGAGACCGACAGCCGCGTCGAACAGGTGGGCGAGGAGCAGTGTGACCTTGCCCGGCCCGCACCCGACATCCAGCAACCGCCCGTGACCATCCAACCCGAGCGCCTCGCGCAACGCATCAGCGAGCCCGGGCGCGTACGGCGGCCTCCCCTGCTCGTAGTAGGGCGCGCACCCCTCGAAGAGGGTCTCGTCCCACTCCCACGTCTCCCAGCTCATTGCGCCAGCGGGGACGTCAGTACCTGATCTCGGCCATGACCGCGAAGTGGTCGGAGGGATCGACGCCGTCGAGACCGGCAGTGCCGAGCACCTCACAGCGCACGGGATGTCCGGCGCCCCGCGCGCGGGGCCACGCCGACAGCACGTAGTCGATCCGGCGATCGGGCAGCAGCCCGGCTGCCGCGTACCGGTTCCGTCGCGACCACGTGTGCCCGGGACCACCCTCCGACGCGACGTCCCACGCGTCGTAGAACACGAGGCCCGGAGCCGCGGTCTGGGCCTGCCCGATGAGCATCCGCATCTCGTCGGTCTCGGGCCCGGCGTTGAAGTCGCCGCAGATCACGACGGGGTGCGCGGCGCTCCCCTTCTCGTTCACGTAGGCAGCGAGCTCGCGCACCTGTGCTTGCCGCACGTGGCTGAGATCGGGCCGCCAGTCGAGCATCGACACGAACAGGTCGATCTGGCCACGCGGCCCGTCGATGCGCGCGTACTGCACCATCCCGCCCTCGCCACCGTCGAACCCGGCGAGCTTGCGGTGCTCCGTCTCGCTGACGGGCCACCGCGAGAGCACTGCCGTGCCGCTCTCCAGGTGCGCGGGCTCGAACCACTCGATGCATGGGGTGTACACGAGCCCGAGGTGCTGCGCGATGTCCCTGAGGGGCTCAGCCCCAGGCGCCCTGAACGCCTCCTGCACTCCCACGATGTCGGGATCCATGCCGCGCAGCAGCTGCTCGATCCGCGCGTAGCGCGATTCCCACGGCCCGGCGTTGGCCCACACGTTCCAGGTGACGAGCCGCGCCCGAGTCTCGATGAGCGGTCCATACGGCTCGAGTGGGTCGAACGGCACCGCGCGAGCATCGCACTCTCAGCGGGGAACGCGCACACCACCGCTGATCACATCGCGCACGAGCGCCATGCCCGGCCTCGACGCGAGGTGCACATGAGTGGGCGCGTCGAGGATCACAGCGTCCGCTCGGGACCCCGGCCCGAGCCAGCCGAGCTCCGGCCGTCGCAACGCAGCGGCGCCACCCCTCGTCGCCGCCCACAACGCCTCGTCGGGGGTCATGTGCATGTCCCGGACGGCGAGCGCGATGCAGAACGCCATCGCGCTCGTGTAGCTCGATCCTGGATTGCAGTTCGTTGCGATCGCAACCGTCGCCCCGGCGTCGATCACGCGCCGCGCATCGGGATACGGCTGCCGCGTCGAGAAGTCGCTCGCGGGGAGGAACGTCGCCACCGTCGAGCTCGATGCGAGCGCGTCCACGTCCTCGTCGCTCAAGTAGGTGCAGTGGTCGGCCGACGCCGCTCCCTCCTCGACCGCGAGACGCACCCCGGCCCCGAAGCCCAGCTGGTTCGCGTGCACGCGGAGTCCGAGCCCCGCGGTCCTGCCCGCCCGCAGCACGGCGCGTGACTGGTCGACGTCGAACGCACCCTCTTCGCAGAACACGTCGATCCACCGCGAGTGCGGAGCGCACGCAGCGAGCATCGCCCCGCACACCAGGTCGACATACGCGTCCGGCTTGCCGGCGAACTCCGCCGGCACCGTGTGTGCGCCGAGGAACGTGACGTCGTCGGTGATCCCGGACGCGACCTCGACGAGGCGACGCTCGTTCTCGACGTCGAGGCCGTAGCCCGACTTGATCTCGACGTGCGTCGTGCCCGAGAGCAGCGCGGCGTACCGGCGCATCGCGGCGTCCGCGCCGAGATCCTCGGTCGAGGCCGCTCGCGTCGCGGCGACCGTCGACCGGATGCCGCCTGCGGAGTACGGCGTGCCGGCCATGCGTGCCGCGAACTCATCTGACCGGTCGCCGGCGAAGACGAGGTGGGTGTGGCTGTCCACGAACCCCGGCACGACGCAGCCATCCTCCGCGCTCACGCGGTCGTCGCCGGCCGCGCCCGCAGGTTGGATCGACGCGACGACCGATCCTTCGATGACGAGAGCGACGTCGCGCCGGATGCCGAGCGGACCGTCGCCGAGCATGGGGTCGTTCGTGACCAGGAGGTCGATGTCGTCGACGACGAGCGCCATCAGTCGCTCCACAACCCGTCGACTGCCAGCGTCAGCTCGCGCGGCACGTCGATCGACAGGTGTGAGCCCCCACGTACGACCTCGCGACCGCCGACCATCACGTCGGTGACATCGGATGCCGTCGCGGCGAAGACGATCGCCTCGACGTCGTCGCCTGCACCCGCCATGCGCACGGAGTCGAGCCCGATCGTCACGAGGTCGGCGGGAGCACCTGCGGTGATCGCGTCACGCACAGCCGCGCCGAGCAGCTGCACCGGTGAGTGGGTGCCCCGGGTTCCCGTCGCGAGTCGGGTGTCGAGCTCGACCGCACGGGCTTCCTCGAACAGATCGATGACCGCATTCGAGTCGCTGCCGAGCACGATGCGGGCACCGGCGTCGCTGAGCGCGCCGCTCGGGGCGATGCCGTCGGCGAGATCGCGTTCGGTCGTCGGGCAGAGACACGCGGCGGCCCCACCGAGCAGCGCGATGTCAGCGTGCGACACGTGGATCGCGTGCACCGCGACGAAGTCGCCGTCGGTTGCGCCGATGTCGTGCAACAGCTGCGTCGGCGTCATCCCGTACGCGTCGATGCACGCGACGTTCTCGGCGGGCTGCTCGCTCACGTGCGCGTGCACGGGGACCTCACGTTCGTGAGCCCACCGGACGACCTCCTTCATGTCGCTCGGCGCGACGGCCCGCACGCTGTGGATCGCCGCGGCGACCTGCGCGCCGCGCACGTCGATCGCGTCGACCCGCTCGGCCCACGCCTGGGCGGTCCCGTCGCCGAACCGTCGCTGCACACCTTCGAGGGGCTTGCCGATGCCACCCGACAGATAGCAGGCGTCGACCACCACGAGCCGGATCCCCGCGGCAGCCGCCGCCTCGATGAGGGCGTGCCCCATCGCGTTCGGGTCCGCGTACCGCCGGCCGTCGAGGTCGTGATGGACGTAGTGGAACTCGAACACGGTCGTGATCCCGGCCAGCACCATCTCCCCGTAGGTCGCGCGTGCGATCGCGTGCAACGAGTCGGGATCGAGTCGAGCGGCGAGCTCGTACATCTGCTCGCGCCACGTCCAGAACGACCCCTCACCTCGTTGGGTGCGGGCCCGCAGTGCGCGGTGGAACACGTGGGAGTGCGCATTCAGCAGACCGGGGATGGTCACGCCCGCACGCGGAACCGCATCCGACGGACAATTCGACACACCCGCCGCCACTGAAGCGATCATCCCGCCGTCGATCACGACCACCACACCTGACTCGACACGATCACCGCCGAGCCACGCGCGCTCGCACCAGAGCGTGGTCATGGATCTCGCATCGGCACCCGCACGCCGCGCTCCTCCGCGACGTCGATCGCTCGCTCATAGCCGGCGTCGACGTGGCGGATCACACCCGTCCCCGGATCCGAAGTGAGGACGCGCTCGAGCTTCTGCGCCGCGAGATCGGTGCCGTCGGCGACGCACACCATCCCCGCATGGATCGACCGGCCGATGCCGACCCCACCCCCGTGGTGGATGCTCACCCACGACGCGCCCGACGCTGTGTTCACCAGCGCGTTGAGGAGTGGCCAGTCGGCGATGGCGTCACTGCCGTCGGCCATCGCCTCGGTCTCTCGATACGGCGACGCGACTGAACCGGAATCGAGATGGTCGCGGCCGATCACGATCGGTGCGGAGACCTCGCCCGACCGCACCATCTCGTTGAACCGCAGCCCGACGCGCGCCCGCTCTCCGTACCCGAGCCAGCAGATCCGCGCGGGGAGCCCTTGGAACGCGACCCGCTCCCCCGCGAGCGACAGCCAGCGCTCGAGGTGCGCGTCGTCGGGGAGCTCCTCTCGCACGGCCCGATCTGTTGCGGCGATGTCCGCGGGATCGCCCGAGAGCGCCACCCACCGGAACGGGCCTTTCCCCTCGCAGAACAGCGGACGGATGTACGCGGGGAGGAAGCCCGGGTAGTCGAAGGCTCGCTCGAACCCTCCGAGCTGCGCCTCGGCCCGCAAGCTGTTGCCATAGTCGAACACCTCGGCGCCCGCGTCGAGGAAGCCGACCATCGCTGCGCAATGCGTCGCCATCGCCTGACGGGACCGACGCACGTACTCATCGGGGTCGTGCGCTCGCAGCTCGTCGGCGGCCTGCGGGCTCAGGTCGTTCGGCACGTAGCTCAGTGGATCGTGCGCGCTCGTCTGGTCGGTGACGACGTCGGCGTCGAAGCCGAGATCGAGCAGCCTCGGCAGGACATCAGCGGCGTTGCCGAGCAGCCCGACGGACACCGCGCGACCGGCCGCCTTCGCGTCGCGGCAGCGGGTCATCGCGTCTTCGAGCGACGTCGCCACCTCGTCGAGGTAGCGAGTCTCCAACCGGCGGTCGATGCGATGAGGGTCGACCTCGACACAAAGTGCGACACCGTCGTTCATCGTGATCGCGAGCGGTTGCGCGCCGCCCATGCCCCCGAGCCCGGCGGTCAACGTGATCGTGCCCCGCAGTGATCCGCCGAAGCGGCGCCGCGCGATCTCGGCGAAGCACTCGTACGTGCCCTGCAGGATCCCCTGCGTGCCGATGTAGATCCACGATCCGGCGGTCATCTGCCCGTACATGGTGAGGCCGAGTGCCTCGAGCCGGCGGAACTCCTCCCACGTCGCCCACTCCGGCACCAGGTTGGAGTTGGCGATGAGCACCCGCGGTGCCCACTCGTGCGTGCGGAACACGCCGACCGGCTTCCCCGATTGCACGAGCATCGTCTCGTCGGCCTCCAGCGACCGAAGCGTGGCGACGAGCGCGTCGAACGCCGCCCACGAGCGCGCTGCCCGACCTGTGCCGCCGTAGACGACCAGATCGTCCGGGTGTTCGGCGACCTCGGGATCGAGGTTGTTCATCAGCATCCGCATGGCCGCTTCTTGCGGCCATCCCTTGCACGACAGCGCGCTGCCGCGCGGTGCGCGGACCGGTCGCGCACCCTCGCTCATGCGAGGTCTCCCGTCACCGCCTCCACCGCAGCGACGAACGCGCCGCTGGCCACGAGCGCGACCGCCGCGTCGAGCTCAGGGGTGAGCCACCGGTCGGGGCCGGGGCCCGGAACCACCGCTCGCAGCGAGTGCACGGCCGCGCCAGTTCCCGCGGCCGGCGTGAGCGGCGCACGCAGGTCCACGGCTCTGGCAGCCGCGACGAGCTCGATGGCGAGCAGCCGCGTGAGGTTGGTGACCACGACGCGGAGCTTGCGAGCCGCGGCCCATCCCATCGACACATGATCCTCCTGCATGGCCGACGTGGGGATGGATCCCACGCTCGCGGGAGTGGCGAGGCGACGGTTCTCGTCGACCAGGGCGGCCGCCGTGTATTGAGCGATCATGAGGCCCGAGTCGACACCGGGCTCGTCCGCGAGGAACGCAGGAAGGCCGTGCGACCGCGCGGGATCGAGGAGCCGGTCGACTCGGCGCTCCGCCATCGACCCGAGGTCTGCCAACGCGATCGCGAGGAAGTCCGCGGCGTGGGCGAGCGGCGCGCCGTGGAAGTTCCCGTTGGACGTGACCCGCCCGTCGTCGAGCACGACAGGGTTGTCGATCGCCGACGCGAGCTCGCGCTCGACGACGCCTTCCACGTAGGAGAGCGCGTCGCGCGTCGCGCCGTGCACCTGTGGCGCGCACCGCAGTGAGTACGCGTCCTGCACTCGTGAGTCACCGATGCGATGCGACGCGACGATCGGCGAACCGTCGAGCAATCGGCGGATGTTCGCTGCGCTCACCGCTTGTCCCGGATGCGGCCGCAGCGCGAGCAGATCGGCGGCGAACACCGCGTCGGTGCCGAGCAGCGCTTCGACGCTCAGGGCCGCCGTGACGTCGGCGACGACCAGCAGAGCGCGCACGTCGCGACACGAGAGTGCGAGCATCCCGAGCATGCCGTCTGTGCCGTTGACGAGGGCGAGCCCTTCTTTCGCCTCGAGCACCACGGGCTCGAGGCCCGCGGCGTCGAGCGCATCACGCGCGTCGACGCACACGCCGTCGACGACGACCTCCCCTTCCCCGAGGAGCGCGAGCGCGACGTGCGCGAGCGGCGCGAGGTCACCGCTGCATCCGAGCGACCCGTGCTCGGGCACGCGGGGCGTGATCCCGGCAGCGAGCAGCTCGAGCAGCCGGTCCGCGAGCAACGGCCGAACCCCGCTGTGCGCCATAGCGAGCGTCCGCGCGCGCAGCAGCATCATCGCCCTCACGACTTCGCTTTCGACCGGGTCGCCGAGGCCCGCCGCGTGTGACCTGATCAGCGCGGCCTGCAGCCGCGCGCGGCTGGACGGCTCCACGTAGACGTCCGCGAGAGAACCGAACCCCGTCGACACGCCGTACACCGGCTGCCCCGACGCTGCAAGCCGCTCGACGATGTCGCGAGACGCTTGCATCGAGGCACGAGCACGATCACCGAGCACCACCCGCGCACCATGCCGGGCCACCGCAACGATGTCGTCGATCGACAGGCCGTCCCCCCCGAGGACGACGTCGGTCATGAACTCTCGAGGCCGAGTCGCTTCAGTGCTGCGGTGTATTCGTTCGCCTCGATCTCCTGATATTGGGCGATACGAGCCGCGAGCTCGCGGACCTGCTTGGTGTGCGCATGCTCAGCGGCGTAGATGGCCATGTGGACACCGCCGTAGTGGTGATCGCGCATCATCGTGAAGAAGGCCTTGTCGAGGTCCTTCCCGCTGAGGGTGGTGAGCTGCTGGACCGCCTCTGGGGACTGCATGCCGGGCATCGCTCCCAACGGGGAAGGCATGCCCATCCACTCCATGACAGTGCGCGATACGTCGCCGCGGCCGTCGCCCCAGCTGGCGAGCAGCGTGTCCATCACCCCTCTCTCCCACCGCTGGTAGATCACGACCTCACGGGCGTAGCTCTGCGTCGTCGGGTCGGACGGCCGGCCGATCACGTTCATCGCCATCGTGGCGGCCTGGTCGTGGTGATCGATCATGTCTAGCAGGAA
>DATKAS010000359.1:0-3499 GCA_035497855.1 Acidimicrobiales bacterium | reverse complement strand
TCCGGCGGCTCGACCCATGCGTGCGCTTGCGCGGCGAGGCGAGCTTCGTACTCCTCGCCGAGCGGGACCTCGCGGACAGGATGCGCGACGTCGGTGAGCGTCGGGTCGCGCACCAGCACCGCCGCGCGGCTGTCATCGAGCTGCGCGCGCAGCTCCGGAGCCGAAAGGCGGATGTTGAGCGGCATGAGCACCGCGCCTGCGAGGAGCACGCCGTAGTAGGCCTCGAGCAGCTCGTGGCGGTTGCCGCAAAGCCACGCGACCCGGTCGCCCGGCTCGACGCCGAAGTCGTTCTGCAGCATCTGCGCGAGGCGGGCTGAGCGCTCGGCCATCTGCGCGTACGTGTAGACGAGGGCGCGGTGACCGTCGGCGTGCTGGATGACCCCCTCGCGATCGGGGAAGAGCGTTCGGGCTCGGAGCAGGAAGTCGATCGGGGTGAGCGGCAGCTCCATCCGCTCTGTCACTCGACCCACTGCTCGCGGCGCTCGAGCACGGCTCTGAGCACCGCGGGATGGTCGGTCATGATGCCGTCGACGCCGAGGTCGAGCAGGCGCTCCATCTCCAGGTCGTCGTCGATGGTCCACACGTGCACCGCGATGCCGCGCTTGTGCGCGGCGTGCACGAAGCGCTCGGTCACGATCGTCACGCCGCTCGCCGCGAGGGGCACCTGGGCGCACGGCTGGCGGAACCGGCCCATCGGGACGCCCCGCGACGCCACGACGAGGCGGCGCACCGCGCTCGGTCCCATCGCCGTGCACAACGTCGGGCCGAGCGCCTTCTGGAGGGCACCGACGCGCTTGTCGGAGAACGACCCGATGCACACGCGGTCGATCGCGTCGTGCTTCTCGATGACCTCGATGAGTGGCGCGACCGCGGCATCGTGCTTCGGGTCGATGTTCACGCGCAGGTCGGGGAACGTGCCCAGCAGCTCCTCGAGCAGCAGGATCGGCTCGCGCCCCCCGACCCGGGCCTTGCGCACGACCTCCCATGGCAGCTTGGCGACCTCGCCGGAGTGGTCGGTCACGCGGTCGAGCACGTCGTCGTGGAACGCGAGCAGCGCGCCATCCGAGGTGGCGTGCACGTCGGTCTCGACGTACCGGAACCCGAGCCGCACCGCGCCCTCGAACGCCGGCATCGTGTTCTCGGGCCACTCGCCCGCGCCGCCACGGTGCGCGAACGGGATCGGACCCGGATGATCGAGGAACGCGAACCCCACCGTTCAGGAACCTTCTTTCCGGTCAGGAGCCCCAATCGGGGCGCAGTGACATGTGCGACGCGCCACCGTCCGGCCGCACGGCGAGCACTTGATGGATCTGCGTGCGGCCTCGCTCGAAGTTGAGCGCGGACGCTGCCATGTACAGCCGCCACACCCTCGCTCGCCCGGGGCCGACGAGGCCGACGGCTTCGTCCCAGTGCTCCTCGAGGTTCGCGACCCAATGGCGCAACGTGAGCGCGTAGTGCTCGCGCAGGCTCTCGACGTGGCGCACTTCGAGGCCGTGCTGCTGCATGGCGGACACGACCGCCCCGACCTCGTGGAGCTCACCGTCGGGGAAGACGTAGCGGTCGATGAAGCTCGAGCGACCGAAGCGCGACCCGCCTCGCTTCCACGGACGGCTGATGCCGTGGTTCAAGATGCGCCCGCCGGGCACGACCACATCGCGCAACCGGTCGAAGTACTCGCCGAGCTTCACGAGGCCGACGTGCTCGAACATCCCGATCGAGCAGATCGCGTCGTAGGGGCCGTCGACGACGTCCCGGTAGTCGAGCAGGCGGATGTCGACACGGTCGGACAGGCCGGCCGCCGCGACGCGTTCGGTCGCCTTGGCGGCCTGTGACGGCGAGATCGTCACACCGACGGCGCGTGCCCCGTGGTGCATCGCGGCGTGCATGGCCATCCCGCCCCATCCGCATCCCACGTCGAGCACGCGCTGCCCCGGCTGGAGGTCGAGCTTGCGGCAGATCAGCTCGTACTTCTGCTCCTGCGCCTGATCGAGCGCGTCGCTCGGCTTCTCGAACACGGCGCACGAATAGGTCATCGTGGACCCGAGCACGAGCTCGTAGAACTCGTTGCCCACGTCGTAGTGGTGACGGATCGCCGCGGCGTCGCGCTCCTTCGAATGGCGGCGGCCGTGCAGATGCGACTCCTCGGGCGGAGGCGGCAAGGGCTTGAGGCCCTCGACCCCCACGAGCTTCGCGGCGGCCGCCCACTGCTTCGGCGTGAGCTTGAAGCTCGGGAGGATGTCGCCGAGGCGCAGCGCCTCGTAGATGTCGCCCTCGACGTCGAGGTCGCCCGCGACGTACGCGCGGCCGAACCCGAGCTCGCCGGGCGCGGTGACGATGCGGCGCAACGCGTCGGGCGATCGGATCACGATCGTCGCGGGAGCCTCGTCCTCGGGCGGGCCGAGGTGGCTTCCGTCATAGGCTCGGATCCCGATCGGGAGGTCGGGCCCGAGCAGCTGCTCGAGCAGCGCGGCGAGTGTCGTGCGATTGCCAGTGTCATTCGAAGCCATGGGTCACCTCCGAGACCACGAGGGATGAGGGGGCAGGGATGTCAGAAACGAGAGCGGTGCCGATCGGCGACGAGATGTTCTCGGGGACCGATGCCTTCCCGGTGCTGGCGCCGTTCAACGGCGCCGAGCTCGGCCGAGTGCCGGTGTGCGGACCTGCCGAGGTGGAGCGGGCGGTGGCGGCAGCGAAGGCGGCGCCCACGCTGTCGCCGTGGCGGCGGGCGGAGATCCTCGACGCTGCCGCGGTGCGGCTGAAAGAGCGGGTCGAGGAGTTCGCGCGGATCATCGCCGAGGAGGCGGCGAAGCCCATCCGCACGGCCCGCGTCGAGGCGGAACGCGCGGTCGGCACGTTCCAGTTCTCCGCCGTCGAGGCGCGCAAGCTGGTCGGCGAGATGATCCCTCTCGACGCTGCCGCGCCGGGAGAGGGCAAGCTCGGCTTCACCCTCCGCGTGCCGATCGGCGTCGTCGGTGCCATCAGCCCCTTCAACTTCCCGCTGAACCTTGTCGCCCACAAGGTGGCACCCGCGATCGCCGCCGGCTGCCCGGTCGTGCTCAAACCGGCGAGCCAGACGCCCTTCTCGGCCATCACCCTCGCAGAGATGTTGCTACACGAATGTGGTCTTCCGCTCGGGCTTCTCAGTGTGGTGACCGGCGGGGGGTCCACCGTGGGCAACGCGCTCGTCGACGATCCCGACATCGCGCTCATCACGTTCACGGGTTCGCCGGAGGTCGGCTGGGGCATCAAGGCCCGCGCGCCCCGGAAGAAGGTGGGCCTCGAGCTCGGCAACAACGCCCCGATCATCATCGAGCCGGACGGCAATTGGGCGTCGGCCGCGGACAAGATCCGGGTCGCCGGGTTCAGCCACGCAGGGCAATCGTGCATCTCCACACAGCGCATCTACGTCCAACGTGCCCTGGTCGACGACTTCACAGCCGGACTGGCCGAGCGGGTCAGCACGCTGGTGGTCGGTGACCCGCTCGACGAGGCCACCGAG
>DATKAS010000358.1:0-2767 GCA_035497855.1 Acidimicrobiales bacterium | reverse complement strand
CGCGGCGGCGGTGCTGCTGTCAGCCGGCGCGCCGGGCAAGCGCGCGGTGCTGCCGAATGCTCGGGTGCTCATCCATCAGCCCCACGGAGGCGCGCAGGGTCAATCCACGGACCTCGAGCTCGCGGTCGCGGAGATGGTGGAGATGCGCCGCCGGATGGTGTCGATCCTCGCGTCGACGACCGGGCAGACCGAATCGCGGATCATGAGCGACATCGATCGCGACTACATCCTGCGCGGAGCAGACGCCGTCGCCTACGGCCTCGTCGACCACGTGATCGAGCGCCGCGGGATCATCGGCGCGGTCGAGGTCGTGGCGTAGGCGCCTCAGTTGATCGCGTTCGTCGCGAAGAGCACGAGCACCAACGCGCCCATGACGATGCGGTAGATGATGAAGATCGCCAGCGACTCGCGACTGAGATAGCGCAGCAGGAACGAGATCGACCAGTAGCCGACGACGAAGGCGAGGATCGTCGCGATGATCGTCGGCCCCACGCCGACGCCGCCCGGGTCGCCGATCTTGCGAGCTTCGAACAGGCCGCTGAGCACGACGGCCGGCACGGACAGCAAGAAGGAGTACCTCGCCGCGGAGACGCGGTCGAAGTCCATGAAGAGCCCGGCGCCGATCGTCGATCCGGAGCGTGAGAAGCCAGGGACGAGAGCGAGTGTCTGGGCGGCGCCGATGACCGTCGCGTCCTTCGACTTGATCGTCTCGAGCGCGCGGCGCCGCCGCCCTACGCGCTCGGCGAGCCAGAGGCCGAGACCGCCCACGATCATCGCGATCCCGATGACGGTGAGATTGCGTCCGCTCGTCTCGATCTGGTCGCGGAAGATGAACCCGATGATGACGATCGGGATCGTGCCGAGGCCGATGTACCACCCCAGGCGCGCGTCGAGGGTCGGGCGCAGCGATGCGTCCCGCAGCGATCTGAGCCACGTCGAGGCGATCCGCCATAGGTCGCTCCAGAAGTGGAGGACGACGGCCGCCATGGTGCCGAGCTGCACGACCGCCGTGAACGGCGCGCCAGGGTCCGGCCAGCCCAAGAACGCGGGGATGATCCGCAGGTGCGCGGTCGACGAGATCGGGAGGAACTCGGTGAGTCCCTGCACGATGCCGAGGACTATGGCCTGGAACGCACTCACCGCGGGCAAGGTAACCGCCGCGCAATCGACCCTTGGGCACCCTGCGGCGCGTTGCTAGAGTGACGGGCTCACGCGGACGTGGCTCAGCTGGTAGAGCATCACCTTGCCAAGGTGAGGGTCGCGGGTTCGAATCCCGTCGTCCGCTCCAATGTGATGTCGCGAGACATCGGAAACAGTTGAACCTCTATTTGGGTGGGCGGGGTTTGGGTCCGGGCGGGATGCCGAGGGGCTGGTAGTCGCGGGTCGGGTCGATGGTGAGCGTTCGGATGAGCTCGCCGGTCGCGGCGTGGATGACGCGCACCTCGAGGTCGTGGACGAGGACCACGACGGGAGTGGCGTGGTGTTGGGTGCCGAGTCCGATGTGGTGCATGCGGCCGTTGACGCGCAGGGTGATCCGCCCGCCTTTGTCGATGACGTCGCGGCGGACGCGGTTGTGAGTGTCGTCGCCGCGGTCGCTGGCGGTCGCTTTGGGCCGGCGCTGGTATGCGGCCGCTGGGGTGCATTGGTCGGGCAGTGACCGGTGGGGTCGTTCGTGGTTGTAGTGAGCGGCGAACAGGTCGAGCAGTGTCTGGAGCTGGTCGAGCGTGACGGGCTGGTCGGGTTGCGCGGTGAGCCATCGTTTGAGGGTCTGTTGGAACCGCTCGACTTTCCCGCAGGTGGTGGGATGGTTGGGCCGAGAGTTCTTCTGTCTGATGCCGAGGCGGCGAAGCTCGGACTCGAACGCGTTGCGTCCGCCCTTGCCGCCCGACAGCCGGGTGGTGAAGACCATGCCGTTGTCGGTCAACGTCGAGGCGGGAACACCATGGGCGGCGACGGCGGCGCGGAACTCGGCCAGCACGATCGGTCCGCTGACACGCTCGTGCGCGGTGAGCCGCAGCGCGTAGCGGGCGTGATCGTCGAGCCAGCACAAGACCTCGACGTCGGCCCGAGTCGCGAGGCGGTAGTGCGTGAAGTCGGCCTGCCAGGTCTCGTTGGGCTGCTCGGCCTGGAAACGCACATAAGAAGAGCGGGGACGCTTGTGAGGCTGGGGCGTGATGAGCCCTGCCCGTGAGAGATAGCGACCGATCGTCGCTGCTGACACCGACACGGCGTGATGCTGGGAGAGATGCCAACGGATCGTCTCAGCGCCCGCGTCGTCGCCGTTCGCGACGAGCCGGTGCCGCAGCTCGATGATCAGCTCGACAGTCTCGGGCGACGTCGAGGCCGGCGATCCATGCGGCCGCCGTGACCGCGGCTCGAACGCAGCCTCGCCCTCCTCGCGGTAGCGGGCGACCAGCCGCGAGACCCAGCCTGGCGACACGTCATAGGCCCGACCGACCTCACGAACCCCCCGGCCTTCCAGAACCACTGCAGTGATGACCAGCCGGGCACGCGACATGCCCGAGCCTCAACACGCCAGCCCCGCCCCAAGTGGACCCCCCTGTTTCCTATGACGCGCGAGACCCGTTTCCTATGTCCTGATCAATCACACCGTCGTCCGCTCCAATTGACCTTGACCCCATTTGGTGGACCACTGTTGTGATGATTTGGCCCTGTTCGACAGGAGCCAGTCATGCCAAGGCATTATCCAGTCGAGTTTCGGCGAGAGGTGTGTGAGCGGATGCTCGCTGGCGAGGCCGTGAAGGGT
>DATKAS010000357.1:0-3758 GCA_035497855.1 Acidimicrobiales bacterium | reverse complement strand
CGGCTGAGGAAGTACGCCGGCACCGAGGTGACCGTGACCGAGAAGATGTTCGACGCGACGCCGCTCCACCCGAGCTTGCCGTGCGTGAACCAGAGGAGGATCTGCGTGGTGACGGTGCCGAACAGCGACACGGTGACGTAGCGCAGCGCCTTGCCGCGGAACCGATGCAGGATCGCGGTCGGCCTCAGGTCCATCGACGCCAGGGTACGGGCTAGAGGTCGATCGCGTTGGCGCGCGCGATGGCGCCGAGCCACCGGGCGCTCGGCTTCACCGTGCGCTCCTGGGTCGTTCGATCCACTCCGACCAAGCCGAACGTCGGCCCGTAGCCGTGCGCCCACTCGAAGTTGTCGAGCAGGCTCCAGTAGGTGTAGCCGCGCACGTCGATGCCGTCGTCGATGCACGCGAGCACGCCCTGCAGCGCGCGCCGCACGTACTCGACGCGACGGGAGTCGTCGGTGGCCGCGATCCCGTTCTCGGTCACGACGATCGTGGTGTGGTTCGTGACGTCCCACGCCCTGCGGATCGTGGCTTCGAGCGACTCGGGCCAGAACTCGTAGCCCATGATCGTCGTCTCGACACCCTCCTCGTTGCCGATCGCGCCCTCCGGCCCGACCCGCATGCGGCTGTACGTCTGCACGCCGATGTAGTCGTCGTCCTCGGCCGCGTGCAGGAACACGTCCTCGAGCCCGTCGAGGATGCGGGCGGCACGCTCGTTCGCGGCCTGCAGCCGTTCAGGGGTGTCGCCCACCGGCCACATCTGCTGCATCGCGAGCGTGAGACCCGTGGGGATGTCGTCGCGCACCGACTTGAGCGTGTCGACGGTCTTGTGGTGCGCATCGACGAACACGTCGTTCACCTTCCGCCGAAGAACCCGTTCGCCGCGGATGCCCGGCGGGAACTGACCCGCGAGGTACCCGCCGGTCGCGACCATGTTCGGCTCGTTGAACGTGCACCACCGCGTGGTGACGTCGGAGAGGTGCTCGGCGACGCGCTCCGCGAAGCGGGCGAACAGGTCGGCGGTCGCGGGCTCGGCCCAGCCACCCATCTTCGCGACCCAGCGCGGCGTTGTGAAGTGATGCAACGTCACGGTCGCGTCGAGGCCCTGCTCGAGGCACGTCGCGCACACCCGCTTGTAGTGGTCGAGCTCGGCCTTCGAGAACTCGCCGTCCTCAGGCTCGACGCGACTCCACTCGATCGAGAAGCGATACGAGTTGAACCCGAGGCCCGCGAGCAGCTCGAGGTCTTGCGCATAGCGCGTGTACTGCTCACACGCGTCGCCACTCGGCTCCTTGCAGCCCGAACCCGGCGTGTGCTCCCACTCCCACCAGTCGTTGTTCCAGTTGCCGCCCTCGACCTGGTGAGCGGCAGTGGCAGTGCCCCAACGGAACCCGTCGGGAAAGGCGCGCGTCGTCATCCGCGGCACGGTACCTGCCAACATGAACGAGTGCCGAGCCCGCTCGACGACCTCATCGACTTGCTCGATCTCGAGGCCATCGAAGTCAACATCTTCCGCGGGCACTCACCCGACGAGAAGCGCCAACGCGTGTTCGGTGGGCAGGTCGCCGGCCAAGCGCTCGTCGCGGCAGCGCGCACCGTCGAGCACGAGCCGGACGACGGCCCGCCACGCTTCATCCACTCGTTGCACGCGTACTTCCTGCGTCCGGGAGACCCGAACGCGCCGATCCTCTACGAGGTCGACCGCATTCGTGACGGGAAGTCGTTCACCACGCGTCGCGTCGTCGCGATCCAGCACGGCAAGGCCATCTTCAACCTGCAGGCGAGCTTTCACGTGCACGAGGGTGGCCTCGACCATCAGATCCCGATGCCGGCCGACGTGCCACCGCCCGAGGGCCTGCCGGACTTCAAGACCCGGATGGCGCCCTACAAGGACGCGTTGGGCGACTACTACGACCGTCCCCGTCCGATCGACCTGCGCTACGTCGACGGTCGCGCCGAACGCAGGCAGGCCGGAGCAGAGCCGTTCCAACGAGTGTGGCTGCGCGCCGACGGACGGCTCCCCGATGACCCCGTGCTGCACGCATGTGTCGTGACGTACGCGTCGGACATGACGTTGCTGGACACCACGCTGCTGCCCCATGACGTGCGCTGGCCCGACGACGGACTGATGATGGCGAGCCTCGATCACGCGATGTGGTTCCACCGCCCGTTCCGCGCCGACGAGTGGCTGCTGTACGACCAGGGCACGCCGACGACGAGCGGCGGACGTGGCCTCGCGTACGGGTTCATCTTCACGAGTGAGGGCGCGCTCGCGATCACCGTGGTGCAAGAGGGGCTCATCCGGGTACTTCGATGAGGATGAACGCGCCCGTGAAGCTTTTCGCCGTCGCTGGAGTCCTCGTCGGCATCGCCGTCCTCGGTCTGGCGAAGTGCTCCGCGCCGCCGCACCCCGGCAACCCTCCTTTCACCGTCACGACGGTCGCGACCATGACAACGCCGATCGCGATGGCGACGCGCGTCGACGATGGCGCGCTCTACATCGGGCAGTGGGACGGCCGCGTGTTCGCGTTGCGCAACGGCGCCCTCGACCCGACGCCGGTGCTCGACATCTCGAGCATGACGAAGCCGCAGGGTGAGCAGGGCTTCCTCGGGATGGCGTTCTCACCGGACGGCACGCGGCTGTACGTCGACTACACCGATCTCAACGGCGACTCTCACGTCGACGAGTACACGATGGGGCCAGACGGGCGCGCGGAACCGCAATCGCAGCGACCGATCCTGTTCCAGAAGCAGCCGTTCCCGAACCACAACGGCGGCCAGCTCGCGTTCGGGCCCGATGGCTACCTCTACATCGGTTTCGGTGATGGCGGGAGCGGCGGCGACCCGATGGGCAACGGCCAGAACCTGAACACGTGGCTCGGCAAGATCTTGCGCATCGATCCCTCCACACCGTCGAACGGAAAGGCGTACGGCATCCCGCCGGACAACCCATTCGCCAACGGTGGCGGCCTTCCCGAGATCTGGGCGTACGGGTTGCGCAACCCGTGGCGGTTCACGTTCGACAAGGACACCGGTGATCTTTGGATCGCAGACGTCGGCCAGGGCAAGTACGAGGAGATCGACTTCGCAGCGGCGACGAACGGCAAGGAGGCAGCCAAGGGCCTCGACTACGGGTGGAACCGGTTCGAGGGGAACCACGACTTCCAGGGCGGCGGCAGCCACACGGGCTTCGTCTTCCCGGTGTTCGAGTACACCCACCAGGACGGCTGCAGCGTCACCGGCGGCTACCGGTATCGCGGCAGCAAGCTGCCGGGCATGCAGGGCGCCTACCTCTTCGCGGACTACTGCAACAACACGATCCGGGTGCTGAGCCTCGAAGGTGCCACCGCGAAGCAGATCGCGTCGGTGAAGGCGAAGCCGTCACCGATCGTCTCGTTCGGTCAGGACGCGAGCGGCGAGCTGTACGTGCTCGCCTTCGACGGCACGGTGTCGCGCCTCGATCCCGTCCCGGCGAAAGCTGGTTGACGCCGCGAACCGATTGTCGAGCGAAGCGGGCCGAGCAGGCGGAAGCGAAGCGGACGCCGGCAAGGACGAACCGGCGGCGCAATGCGCCGCCGGGTGCGCGAAGCACCGATTGTGGAGCGAAGCGACCGGGCGCGTCAGCGCCCGTGAAATTGCGGTGCGCGCTTCTCGAGGAAGGCGCGCACGCCCTCACGGTGGTCCTCGGTCTGGAACAGACGCGCGAGGGTCCTGGTCACATAGACGCCCACCTCGTTCCAATCGGGATCGAGTGCATCACG
>DATKAS010000356.1:0-4893 GCA_035497855.1 Acidimicrobiales bacterium | reverse complement strand
GAGGTGCTCGCACACGTGCGGGCTGTCGGCCATTGCCGCGATCGTCTCGGGCCGCAGATCTTTCGGGTGCGGCGACGTGTAGCGGATGCGCTCGATCCCGGGGATCGCGTCGAGCGTGCGCAGCAGATCGGCGAACTGCGGCCGGTACTGACCGGCGCCGAGGTCGCGACCGTAGGAGTTGACGTTCTGGCCGAGCAGCGTGATCTCGACGACGCCGTCACGCGCGAGCGCCTCGACCTCGGCGACGATGTCGCCCATCCGGCGGCTCACCTCGCGACCGCGGACCTGCGGCACGATGCAGAACGCGCAGGTGTTGTCGCAGCCGATCTGGATCGTGACCCACGCGCTGTGACCTTGCTCACGCTTTGCGGGGAGCACAGAGGGGAACGCCGCGACGTCGTCCGCCGCCGTTGCCTCGAGCACCTCGACGATCGGCCCCTGCTCGCGGGACAGCGCGATGAGGTCGGCGGCGCGGTGCACATTGTGGGTGCCGAAGACGACGTCGACCCACGGCGCCTTCGTGCGGATCGCGTCGGCTTCGTTCTGCGCGAGGCAGCCACCCACGACGATCTGCATCCCGGGCCGGCGCTCCTTGGCCGCTTTGAGCACGCCCAGGTTGCCGTAGAGCTTGTTGTCCGCGTTCTCGCGGATGCAACAGCTGTTGAGGACGACGACATCGGCGTGCTCGGCATCGTCGGCGGCGACCAGGCCATCGGCTTCGAGCAGCCCGGCGATGCGTTCGGAGTCGTGCTCGTTCATCTGACACCCGAAGGTGCGGACGAAGTACGAGCGGGTCACCCGTTCAGGTTAGACACCAGTCATCCCGCCATCGCCCCACGAGGAGGTGGAGGCGCCTCGGCGCCATAGTCGAGGCTCGGGTCGTCGGGAGGGTCGGTGAGGTGCTCGCGCAGATCGATGACGTCGGGACGCGCGATCGACGCGGCGCCGCGATTGCGGTCCTCCACGCGGAGCAGGATCGCGGTGCGACTCGCGCCGTCGATGTCGACCTCGGTGAACGAGGGGATGCACACCGGGTCCATCCCCTCGGCGACGACGTGATCACGGGTGATCGCCAGCGCCTTGATCGCCTGGTTCAACGCCCCCGCGCCGACGACGGTGAGCACGGCAACGCCTTCGCGCCGAAGCAGCCCGGCAATCGCCCCCGCCACCGAATTCGGATGTGATCGGGTCGAGACCTTGAGCGTTTCCATTCACCGTCGCGTGGTGTCGCAGAACCGACCCGCTGGGCCGGGTACTCCGCTCGACACACAGTCAACCATGCGCCACCCCCTCCAGGCGAGCATGCCAGACCGCGGAGCGCGGTGCGAGGACCGCGTTCAGTCCAGGGAGATCGGCTGGTCATCGACTTCGGTGAACCCCTCCTCGGGACTCGACGACCCGATGCCCGGCACCGCCGGCTGGCCGATGCCGACCTGCTCTTTCACCCGCTCGGAGATCTGGACCATCAGCTCGGGGTTCTCGGCGAGGAACTGCTTGGCGTTCTCACGACCCTGACCGAGCTGCTCGCCGTCGAAGGTGTACCAAGCGCCGGACTTCTTCACGATGCCCAGATCGACACCGACGTCGAGGAGCGAGCCCTCGCGGCTGATGCCCTTGCCGTACATGATGTCGAACTCGGCCTGCCGGAACGGCGGGGCCACCTTGTTCTTCACGACCTTCACGCGCGTGCGGCTGCCGATCACCTCGACACCGTCTTTGATCGACTCGATGCGGCGGATGTCGAGGCGCACCGATGAGTAGAACTTCAGCGCGCGACCACCCGGCGTGGTCTCGGGTGAGCCGAACATGACGCCGATCTTCTCTCGCAGCTGGTTGATGAACAGGGCGATGGTGTTCGACTTGTTGAGGTTCGCCGTGAGCTTGCGCAGCGCCTGGCTCATGAGGCGAGCCTGGAGGCCGACGTGCGTGTCGCCCATCTCGCCTTCGATCTCGGCCCGCGGCGTGAGCGCGGCCACCGAGTCGATGACGACGATGTCGAGCGCGCCCGACCGGATGAGCATGTCGGCGATCTCGAGCGCTTGCTCACCGGTGTCGGGCTGCGAGATCAGCAGCTCGTCGACGTCGACGCCGATCGCCTTCGCGTACACCGGATCCATCGCGTGCTCTGCGTCGATGTACGCGCAGATGCCGCCGTTGCGCTGCGCCTCGGCGACGACGTGCATGGCGAGCGTCGACTTGCCCGACGACTCCGGCCCGTACACCTCGACGACGCGACCTCTCGGGAGGCCGCCGACGCCCAGCGCGAGATCGAGTGCCAATGCGCCCGTGGGGATCGTCTCGATGTTCATCGAGCCCTTCTCCCCCATCCGCATGATCGAGCCCTTGCCGAACTGCTTGTCGATCGAAGCAAGGGCCATCTCGAGTGCCTTGTCGCGCTCCACGCGCCGTCCTTTCGTCACTGCCAACCGCCCCCCGGCGGTCGCACTTTGTCTTGGAAGGCGACCGTACAGAGGGGGTGTGACATTCCCGGACCGAAACTGACACGACTGTAGTTTCGAACAACTGTTCGGTCAAGGACGCACGCACACGGGAGGTCTTGCAGGAGCGGCGGCATCCGAGCCGCTGACGCAAGACTTCCCGGGGACCGACGGTGCCGGCGGTCAGCTGCGGCGGGGATCCCAGCGGAACCGACGGACCGCGACGACCGCGCCCACGACCCCCCATGCCGCCACGACGGCGAGGTCCCCCCAGCTCCAGCCGTGCGCCACGCCGTGCGCGACGCGCGGGTCGAACGCCGCGAACACGGCCTCGACGAAGTGCCGCACCGGGAAGACCTCACCCAGCTTCGTGAAGAACGAGTCGTTCTGCACCGGGAAGAACACACCGGAGATGAACAGGATCGGGAAGAGGATCCCGTTGACGATCGCCGGCGCGGCATCCGCGTGCGGGATCACCGCGGCGACGGCGACGCCGAGCGCGCAGAACGACGCTGCTCCGACGACGAGTGACACGACGAGTGCGCCCCAATGACCAGGGAACGTCACGTCGAAGAACGCGATCGCGATCGTCATGAGGATTGCGGTGAGGATCGCTGCGACGACGAGCGAGTTCAACAGCAGCCCGCCGAACAGCGAGGTCGCGGGCAACGGCGTGCCGTGGAGCCGCTTGAGCACTCCCTCGTCTCGCCGGATGCAGACCGTCATCGCGAGGTTCGTGAACGACGCGCTGATGACGCCGAAGCAGAGGATCCCGGCGATGTAGTACTGGTTCCAGCTCAGGCCGCCGAGGAAGTCGATGGTGCTGTTGGTGTTGAGTGAGCCGAACAGGATCAGGAAGATGACGGGGAACGCGAACGTGAAGCCAGCAGACGCCGGGTTGCGCCAGTAGCTCTTCTGCTCGTACCGCAGCTGGTGCGCGGACAGCGCGACCGCGTTCACTCGACCGGCTCCGACGACGTGAGGTCGAGGTAGACGTCTTCGAGCGAGGGACGGGCGACCGTGAGGCCCACGAGGTCGATGCGGTTGTCGAGCGCCCACGAGGTGAGCGTGTGCAGCACGCGCACCTCGTCGCTCGTCTCGATCACGAACGAGCCTTGGCCGTCGCGCTCCGCGGCGAGGGGCAGCGCGTCGGCCTCACCCGCGGGCAGCGCGAAGCGGATGCGCACCGCCGCCTTGGACCGTCCGCCGATCGTGTCTGGCGTGCCGGACGCGACGATCGCCCCCTGGTTGATGACGACGACTCGGTCCGCGAGGTGCTGCGCTTCGTCCATGTAGTGGGTCGTGAGGATGATCGTCGTGCCCTCGCCGCGCAGCTCGTCGACGAGCTCCCACGCGCCGCGGCGCGCGGACGGATCGAAGCCCGTCGTGGGCTCGTCGAGGAAGAGGAGCTCGGGCGCGCCGATGATGCCGAGCGCGACGTCGAGCCGGCGCTGCTGGCCTCCCGAGAGCGTCTTCACGCGAGCGTCGGCCTTCTCCGAGAGGCCGACGAGGTCGAGAACGTCGCTGACGGCTCGAGGCCGCGGGTAGTAGCCCGCGTTCCGAGCGAGGACCTCGTGCACCTTCAGGTAGGGCTCGACGACCGCGCCCTGGAGCACGATGCCGATGCGCTCCCGCCACGCCCGGTTGGCATCCGCGGGATCGACGCCGAGCACCGTGACGGTGCCCGCAGTCCGCGGGAGGAAGCCCTCGAGGATCTCGAGGGTCGTCGTCTTCCCCGCGCCGTTCGGTCCGAGGAACGCGAGGACCTCACCGGCCTCGACCGTGAAGTCGATGCCGCGCACGGCTTCGAGCGCCCCGTAGCGCTTCTGGAGGCCCTTCACGTCGACTGCCGGCACCCGGCGAACGTACCTTGCGGCCCACGGGGTTCCACATCGCTCGGCGTGGGCGGTACCTCGTCTGGCATCCTCGGCGCCGTGGGAAGCGCACAAGAGGTCGCTGATCGCCTGTGGGAGGCCGAGCGCACCGGCATCACGATCCCTCCGATCACCGACATCGCGGCGGGAGACGTCGATGCCGCCTACGGGGTGCAGCGCATCAACGTCGAGCGCTCGCTCTCCGAGGGTCGCCGGTTGATCGGGCGCAAGATCGGGCTCACGTCCAAGGTGGTGCAGCAGCAGTTCGGTCTTTATGAGCCGGACTTCGGGGCGCTCTATGCCGACACGTGCTACGGCGACGGCGCGTCGATCTCGTCGGACAAGGTGCTGCAGCCCCGCGTCGAGGGAGAGGTGGCCATCGTGCTCGCCCGCGACCTCCCGCACGTCGACACGACGGTCGTCGATGTGATGGCCGCGGTCGACTACGTGGTGCCAGCGATCGAGGTCGTCGCCTCGCGCATCACGGACTGGAAGATCGCGATCGTCGACACCATCGCGGACAACGCGAGCTTCGGCGCGTTCGTCGTGGGCGATCACCCGGTGCGGCTGCGCGACGTCGA
>DATKAS010000355.1:0-3010 GCA_035497855.1 Acidimicrobiales bacterium | reverse complement strand
TCCCTAGGTGCGACGCAGTCGAGGGCTGGCTCGCACCGGCTGTGCAATGTTCGCGCCCCGGCCTTCTTCGATCGAACGTTGCCACGCGAGCCGCGCGATGGCGAGGTCGGCGAGACCGACGCCCATGGCCTTGAAGATCGTGAGTGTGGCCGGGGGGCGGCGGTGTCCGCCTCCGACGACCTCGTGCAACGGCTTCGCGCTCCGCCCCGCGAGCTCGGTCGCGAGTCGCTCGGCGGCGACGGTGCTGTCCGCGACCAGGAGGTCGGCGCGCGCAACCAGATCGGGGGAGAGCTCGGCGCGCTCGGGCGTGATCGCTCCGATCGCGTTGACGAGGGCGCCATCGTCCACGTCGGCTCGATGGAGGAACGCGGTGCGAGCGCGGGTGGCCGTCGTGACGACATGGGCTTCGCGAGTGGCCGCAACGACGGTCTCGGCGTCGACGATGTCGAACGACCAGTCGAGTGCACGGGCTACCTCGACGAACGCCCTGCGATGATCTGCGCTCGGGCTGTGCACCTTGACCTCGTCGAGCATGCAGACCGCCGCCATCGCTGCGAGCTGTGCGATCGCCTGCTTCCCCGTGCCGACGAGCGCGGCGCGGGTGGCGTGCTCCGGCGCGAGCCAGCGTGTCGCGACGCCCGTCATGGCACCCGTGCGCAGCTGACCGAGCGCGAACGCTTCGACGATCGCGACGACCGTGCCGTCGTTCGCATCCCACAGCACCACGAGGGGTGTGGCGCCACCACCGGTGTGCGCCCAGGTCTTCGTCGCGACGAGGCCGTCGGTCTCGTCGACAGCGCCGATCGCGTGGAGCGTGTGCCCGTCTCCCCACGCGACGTGCGTCTTCTCCATGCCGTGTGCCTTCCCGCGCGACTCGGCGACGAGGGCGTCCTCGACCGCGTCGATCGCGTCGAGCAGGTCGACTGTCGCGACGACGTCTGCCTCCGTGAGCCAGCGCATGTCAGTCGGGTGTCGTGATCCCATGGGAGCGGAGGTAGCGGTGCGTCGCGTCGGCGAGCTCCGCAGGCCAGGCGATCTCGAGCGTGTCACATGCGAGCCGAGCGTTCCGCTCGAACGCGGCAACGACGGCGCGGTGCGCGGCGGTGACGCTCTCGCGGTTCGCGTCACCCGTTGGGAGCGCCTCGAGCTCGGCGCGTTGGGCGAGTGTCAGCTTCGCGCTCCACCGCTTCACGCCCATCGGAGGAAGCGGAGCGTTCATCTCGACGAACAGCTGGTACAGCAGGCTGCGGACGAGGTGGATGCCCTCGATGCCCAGCAGCCAGTCCTCGCGCTCGAGGACGACGGGGAACATCCCGGTGTCACGAAAGAACTCCTCGACGATCGCGGTGACGCGATCGCGAGATGGCAGGTGGTGATCAGGCGGCGGGACGACAGCGCCCAAGCCGTCGCGATCGAACACGAGCGCACGGTGGCGGAAGGGCGAGCCCGCGACGCGCGACGCGGGCTCGACGACGACGTCGAGGCGCAGGCGGTCGGGGGTGACCGCGTAGAGGCTGCCCGGGAGGAAGGGCAGCGCGCGAGCGATGAGCGTTGGCGTGATCGCCGCGAGCCACACGCGCCACGTCTCGGCGAACTCGGCGAGGGCCGCATCGTCGATCGCGACGATCAGGTCGAGGTCGGACATCGCGTCGGCGTCGCCGCGGCCGAGGGATCCGGACAGCCACAGCGCGCGGACGCGCTCGTCGGCTTCGAAGACGGCGACCGCGCTGTCGAACAGGACGTCGTAGCCCGGCTCGAGGACCGCGAGGACATCGGGCCGCGAGACCACGTCGGGTCAGAGGCGGCCGAGGGCGGTGTTCATCAGCGCCTTCGCCGCAGCGGCAGGGTCGTTCACGTCGTCGAAGACCGTGATCGACACCAACGTGTTGCCCTTGCGGGCGTAGATGATGTGGTTGTCGGCGTGCTCCACGATCGCGGCCTTGCCGTCACCGACCCCATCGATCGGAGTGATCGTGAACCCTTGCTCCTGGCCGGCGACGGTCTGGTCGAAGGTGTTCTGGTCGCCCTTCGGGAGCTGCTGCAGGAAGATCGAGTAGAAGATGCCGCTCTGCGGGCTGTCGTACACGCAGCTCACCGCGGACGATGGCTGAGGGTCGGGTGTCACCTCCACCTGCGTCACCGCCGCGACCTCGTCAACCGTCACGAGGGCGCACGCATCGTCGACCGTGGCCGCCGTGCCGCTGGCCGCGCTCGCGGCCGGCGCGTCGGCCCCACTCGTGCCGGGCGCTGCGGCGGAGCCACTGTCGTCGCCGCATGCCGCCAGGGCGAGGACGACGAGCATGATCACCCCGGCCGTCTTCCGCATCGGCGCTGCAATGTAGTGACCTACGGTGCGGCCGTGCTGTCGCTGCTCGATTGGCGTCGACAGGTGAGCGAGCTCTACTCGGACGTGCGCCGCATCGCGACCGAGGACCCGGCCGCTGCTCACCGTGTCTGGTGCGATCGACGCAGCGATCTGTACAGGAACCACCCACAGAGCCCGGTCCCCGATCAGGCCGCGTTCCGCGGCTTGTCGTTCTTCCCCTACGACCCGGCGTGGCGGATCGAAGCGGAGGTTCGGCCGGCCCCGGAGCAGCGTCTGGTCCTCGCGAGCGGCACGGGCGAGCAGTTCACTCTCGACCGTCTCGGCATCATCGAGGTGCGCGGGGGCTCGCTCGACGTGCATTGGATCGACGTGTACGGCGGCGGCGTCTTCGTGCCGGTGCACGACGCCACGAGCGGCGTCTCGACGTATGGCGGCGGCAGGTACGTGCTCGACACCGTGAAGGGTGCCGACCTCGGCGGATCGCTGATCGTGGACTTCAACTTCGCGTACGCGCCGTCGTGCGCGTTCGATCCGCGGTGGAGCTGTCCGCTCGCACCACCCGGGAACCGCCTCGCCGTCGCGGTCGAAGCGGGGGAGAAGATGACGTGAATGAGGTCTCTGGATGATGAAGCCGTTCCGATTCGCGCTGCAGGCGCTTCCCCGCGGCACGCGCGGCGAATGGCA
>DATKAS010000354.1:0-11232 GCA_035497855.1 Acidimicrobiales bacterium | reverse complement strand
CTGTTCGTGCTCATCGTCGGTCTGCTCGTCGTGCCCCTGCAGACCGCGCTGATCCCGATCCTGCAGCTCTACACGCGGGGCTGGGTCGTCGCGGGAGTGCACATCATCCCCGACTTCCACTTGAACGGCACCTTCCTCGGCATCTGGCTCGCACACACTGCCTTCGGTCTGCCGCTCGCGGTGTACCTCTTACGCAACTACATCGGCTCGCTGCCCTCGTCGATCGTGGAGTCGGCGCGGATCGACGGTGCCGATCACTTCACGATCTTCTGGCGGCTCATCGTGCCGCTGTCGGTGCCCGCACTCGCTGCGTTCGCGATCTTCCAGTTCCTGTGGGTGTGGAACGACCTGCTGGTCGCATACGTCTTTCTCGGCGGCGAGCCGCAGGTCCGGGTGGTCACGATTGCGCTGGCGGGCCTGGTCGGTGAGCACGGCGAGAACTGGCAGCTGCTCACCGCCGCGGCCTTCCTCACGATGCTGCTGCCACTGTTCGTGTTCTTCTCGCTGCAGCGCTACTTCGTGCGCGGGCTCACAGCAGGCTCGGTGAAGGGATGAAGCGGTCTCGGTCGGCTGGCGCGGCGCCCCTGTCGCCGCAGCAGAAGTGGAAGGCGATCACGATCGGCACGCTCGTGTTGCTGCCCGCGTTCTGGGGCATGCTCATCGGGCTGGTGTCGGTGGCGTCCGATGACACGGGCATCGCCAACCCTGCGGCGTTCATCGCGTTCGGGCTCGCGTTGGTGCCGTTCGCATTCCTCGTCTTGGCGTTCGTGTCGGGGCACCCCACCGCACCGATGGCGACGGTCAAGGCGATGGGATTGTTCTTGCTGATCGGGATCCCGGTGTCCGCGATCGCCGCGGACGCCGTGACCGGGTTGGTGGCCGGCGCGGGCGCGGGCGGCATCGTGGCCCTGCGGATGGGCGAGGTGGGCACATGGAAGACGCGTGCGCTCGGCGTCGCGTTCGCGTGCGCGTACACCCTCGTGCTCGCGAGGGCGGCAGGCGCGATCGTGCTGCTGAGCGTGCCTGCCTTCCCGTTCACGAGCATCGGCCTCGCCGACCACCTCGCGGAGCGGCGCCGAGCGCGGCAGCTGGCGGAATCACCGTCCGAAGGCTGACGCGTTGGCGGGCGAGTACGGGCACTTCGACGACGACGCGCGCGAGTACGTCATCACGCGGCCCGACACGCCGCTGCCGTGGATCAACTACCTCGGCACGGACGGCTACTTCGGCCTGATCTCGAACACAGCGGGCGGCTACTCGTTCTACCGGGACGCGCGGCTTCGGCGGCTGACGCGGCATCGGTACAACAACGTGCCGCGCGATCTGGGCGGACGGTACCTGTACGTGCGCGACGACGAGAGCGGCGAGCTGTGGTCGCCGTCGCTCGTGCCGCTCGACCGGTACTCGTGTCGTCACGGCCTCGGGTACACCGTGATCGCGGCCGCGCGTGCAGGCGTCGCGATCGAGACCTGCTACTTCGTGCCGGTCGCCGAGGCGTTCGAGGTGTGGCGGGTACGGGTGACGAACGAGCGGTCGACGCCAGCGTCCCTCTCGCTCTTCAGCGTCGTCGAGCTCTGCCTGTGGGACGCATGGGACGACCAGACGAACTTCCAGCGCAACTTGAACATCGGTGAGGTCGAGGTCGACGGCAACGCGATCTTCCATGTGACCGAGTACCGCGAGCGCCGCGATCACTTCGCGTGGTTCGCGTGCTCCGACGATGTGGTCGGGTTCGACACGTCGCGCGATGCGTTCCTCGGTGCCTACCGCGGGTGGGACTGTCCCCTGGTCGTCGAAGCGGGGGAGTCAGCAGGTTCGCTCGCGCACGGGTGGGCGCCGATCGCCTCGCAGCAGGTGCGGTTGACCTTGGGCGCCGGCGAGACACGAGAGGTGCGGTTCGCGCTCGGCTACTTCGAGAACCCGCGTGACGCGAAGTTCGAAGACGGTCGCCTGAACCAACGGCTCGTACGCCCGGTGATCCGTCGGGCGCTCGATGCATCAGCCGTCGATGCCGCGCTCGCGGCGCTCGAGTCGCGTTGGGACGAGTGGCTGTCGGTGCTGCAGGTGTCGACGCCGAACGAGCACGTCGACCGCATGGTCAACACGTGGAACGCCTACCAGTGCATGGTCACGTTCAACCTCTCGCGGTCGGCCTCGTACTTCGAGTCGGGGATCGGGCGAGGCATGGGCTTTCGTGACTGCTGCCAGGACCTCCTCGGCTTCGTGCAGATGGTGCCCGAACGGGCGCGCGAGCGGATTCTGGACATCGCGGCGACACAGCTCGACACCGGCGGTGCGTACCACCAGTACCAACCGCTCACGAAGCGCGGCAACGACGCGGTCGGGTCGGGGTTCAACGACGATCCGCTGTGGCTCGTGCTGGCGGTCGCCGCGTACCTGAAGGAGACGGGCGACCGGTCGGTCCTCGACGAGCTGGTTCCCTACGACTCGCAGCCGGGCACCGAGACGCCCTTGGTCGAGCATCTCCATCGTTCGATCCAGTACACGCTCGATCGGCTCGGGCCGCATGGCCTGCCGCTGATCGGGCGCGCCGACTGGAACGACTGCCTCAACCTCAACTGCTTCTCGGAGGAGCCCGGCGAGTCGTTCCAGACGACCGAGAACCGTGAGGGCGGCGTCGCCGAGTCGGTGTTCATCGCGGGGCTGTTCGTGCTGGCGGCGCGCGAGCTCGCGGCGATCACCGGTGAGGTCGTCTGGCTCGCTGCCGCGGACGCGATGACGAGCGCGGTCGTCGAGCACGGGTGGGACGGCGAGTGGTTCCTGCGCGCCTACGACCACTTCGGCGCGCGGGTCGGCTCGGCCGACAGCGAGGACGGGCAGATCTTCATCGAGCCGCAGGGCATGTGCGTGATGGCGGGGATCGGCGTGTCAGATGGGCGCGCGCAACGGGCGCTCGACTCGGTGGCGACGCGGCTTGCGACCGAGCACGGGATCGTGCTGCTGCATCCTGCGTATCGCCGCTATCACGTCGAGCTCGGCGAGATCTCGTCGTACCCGCCGGGCTACAAGGAGAACGGGAGCGTCTTCTGCCACACGAATCCGTGGGTGATCGTCGCTTCGACGATCATCGGCGATGCGGATCGCGCGCTCGAGTACCACCTGCGCATCAACCCGTCGGCGCGTGGGGCGATCTCCGACATCCACCGATCAGAGCCGTACGTGTACGCGCAGACGATCGCCGGCATCGAGGCGCCGACGTTCGGCGAGGCGAAGAACTCGTGGCTCACTGGCACCGCGGCGTGGTCGTACGTCGCGGTCACGCAGTGGATCCTCGGCATTCGGCCCGAGCACGACGGGCTGCGGATCGATCCGTGCCTCCCGTCGTCGTGGGCCGGCTTCACCGCGTCACGGCGGTTTCGGGACGCGACGTACGACATCACGGTGCGGGGCGGTGGCCGTGTCGGCCGGCTCGTCGTCGATGGTGTGGAGGTCGAGGGGAACGTCGTGCCGGTTGGCGCTCCGGGGTCGACCGTGGTCGTGGAGGCGGTCGCGCAGTAGCGTCGCTGCATGGCTGACGACGTGGTGCTCTCCGAATCCCGCGGCGCGGTGCGCCTCCTCACCTTGAACCGTCCCGATCGGCTGAACGCGTGGAATCGCGCGCTCGAGACGCGGTACTTCGCGTTGCTCGACGAGGCCGAGGCCGATCCCGATGTGCGGGTCATCGTCGTCACCGGCGCGGGCAAGGGGTTCTGCGCGGGCGCCGACATGGACATGCTGCAGGGCATCGGCGACGCGGGCGGCGTCAGCGCTGAGCCCCGCAAGCACTATCCGGCGTACTACGCGACGACGCTGAACACGCCCGTGATCGCCGCGATCAACGGCGCCTGCGCGGGCATCGGGCTCGTGCACGCCATGATGTGCGACATCCGCTTCGCCGCGGCGGGCGCGAAGTTCACGACGGCGTTCGCACGGCGTGGCCTCATCGCCGAGCACGGCGTGTCCTGGGTGCTGCCGCGGCTGATCGGTCCGGCGAAGGCGATGGATGTGCTGCTTTCCGGCCGCGTGTTCGTCGCAGAGGAAGCCGAGGACCTCGGCATGGTCAACAAGGTCGTCGCGCCGGACGCACTCCTCGACGAGACGATCGCTTACGCCAACGATCTCGCCGCGAACTCGTCGCCGTCGTCGATGGCCGTGATGAAGCGCCAGATCTGGGCGGCGCTCTCGCAGTCGATCTCCGAGGCCACGAGCGAGGCCGACGAGCTGATGCGCCAGTCCCTCCGTGAGGCCGACTTCAAGGAAGGCGTGGCGAGCTTCGTCGAGAAGCGCCCGCCCGCGTTCAACCCCGTCCAAGACTGGGCCAAGCCGTAACCACTCGCGCTCCATCGAACTCGCGCGGATAACCCGCCATCGGTGGCGGGTTTCCGAAACGAGAACGCGGCGAGGGATCTCGACGCCGCCGCCTAGCATCAGGACCTGTGTCTGAACGCATCTCCACCCAGCAGGTCGCCCATGTGGCGCGCCTCGCGCGGCTCGATCTGAGCGACGACGAGCTCGAGCACTACACCGAGCAGCTCGCCGCGATCCTCGACCATGCCGCCGACATCGAGGCGCTGGACCTCGAGGGCGTCGAGCCGATGACGCATCCGGTGCCGCTCAGCAACGTGTTTCGCGCCGACGTCGTGCGTCCGTGTCTCGACCGTGACGAGGTGCTGGCTGCGGCTCCTGCGGCGGAGAGCGGACGCTTCAAGGTGCCGCCGATCCTGGGCGAGGCGCCGTGACGGCGATCAGCATCGGGGCTTCTGTTCGCGCGGGCAGCAAGAAGGCTCGCGAGGTCGTCGAGGAGCACCTCGCTCGCATCGAGCAGCGCGATGGTGAGCTCAACGCGTTCAACCTCGTGACCGTTGACGAAGCGCGTGCCGCCGCCGATGAGATCGACCGACGAGTTGCCGCAGGCGACGACCCCGGTCCGCTTGCCGGCGTACCGCTCGCGCTGAAGGACAACCTCTGCACGCGCGGCATCCCGACGACGTGCTCGTCCCGCATCCTCGAAGGGTGGAAGCCGCCGTACACCGCGACCGCTGTCGAGCGGCTCGTCGCCGCCGGTGGCATCCCGATCGGGAAGACCAACCTCGACGAGTTCGCGATGGGATCGTCCACGGAGAACTCGGCGTTCGGTCCGACAGCGAACCCGCACGACACCACGCGTGTCGCGGGAGGTTCTTCCGGCGGCAGCGCGGCGGCGGTCGCGGCGGACTTCGCCCCACTCGGGTTCGGCTCCGACACCGGCGGATCGATCCGCCTACCCGCGTCGTTCTGCGGCGTCGTCGGCGTGAAGCCGACGTACGGGCGCGTGTCGCGCTATGGCCTCGTCGCGTTCGCCTCGAGCCTCGATCAGATCGGTCCGTTCGGCGCGACCGTGTCCGACGCCGCGCTCGCTCTCGACGTCATCAGCGGCCACGATCCGATGGACTCGACGTCGATCCCCGAGCCGCCCACGAACGTGAGCGCCGTGTTGAACGACGGCGTCGACGGCTTGCGCATCGGCATCGTCGCGGAGCTGCGCGACGGCATCTCGGCCGATGTTCTCGCACGACTCGACGCAGCCGCGGTCGTGTTCGAGAAGGCGGGCGCGACGATCGACATCATCCCGATGCCGTCGTTCATCTACGGCCTCACGGCCTACTACCTCATCGCACCGGCCGAGGCCTCGAGCAACCTCGCCCGGTACGACGGCGTGCGCTACGGACTTCGCGTTCCGGGAGCGGACACCGCGGCGATGAACGCAGCCACGCGCACTGCGGGCTTCGGGCCCGAGGTGAAGCGGCGGATCATGCTCGGCACCTATGCGCTCTCCGCCGGCTACTACGACGCGTACTACGGCAAGGCGCAGAAGGTGCGCACGCTGATCGCGCGCGACTTCGCATCCGCCTACGAACGGTTCGACCTGCTGCTGTCACCGACGTCGCCGACGACCGCGTTCGAGATCGGCGCGAAGACCGCCGATCCGCTGACCATGTACCTGAGCGACGTGTGCACGATCCCCGCGAACCTCGCGGGCAACACCGCGATGAGCGTCCCGTTCGGCACGGGTGACGACGGGCTGCCGGTCGGCATCCAGCTCATGGCGCCGGCGCTCGGCGAAGCGACCATGTTCCGCGCCGCGGCCGTCCTCGAAGCGGGGCTCGCGTGAAGCGTTTGCGCGCCAGCCCGACGCATCGTCGCTCTGGCGCGCAAACGGTCGGGGAGGAGTGGGCGTGAGCGAGTGGGAGACCGTGGTCGGGCTCGAGGTGCACGTCGAGCTCGCGACGAACACGAAGCTCTTCTGCGGCTGCCCGAACCACTTCGGCGACGAGCCGAACACGAACATCTGCCCCGTGTGCCTCGGTCTGCCCGGCTCGCTGCCCGTGATCAACGAGCAGGCCGTCGAGCTGGCGATCCGTCTCGGGCAGGCGCTGCACTGCCGCGTCGAGCCGTCGATCTTCCACCGGAAGAACTACTTCTACCCGGACATGCCGAAGGACTACCAGGTCAGCCAGTACGACCAGCCGGTCAACGTCGACGGCTACCTCGAGCTGCCGTCGGGCACGCGCATCGGCATCGAGCGCGCGCACCTGGAGGAAGACACCGGCAAGTCGACGCACCTCGGCACGTCCGGACGCATCCACGGCGCCGACGCGTCACTCGTCGACTACAACCGCGCCGGGGTGCCGCTCGTCGAGATCGTGAGCCGGCCCGACATCCGCTCTGCTGAGGATGCCCGCGCCTACGCCACCGAGCTGCGCGCGATCCTCCTCGCCACAGGCGCGAGCGACGCCAAGATGGAAGAGGGATCGATGCGCGTCGACGCGAACGTGTCGGTGCGTCCCGTCGGCAGCGACGTCTACGGCACCCGCTGTGAGATCAAGAACCTCAACTCGATCCGTTCGCTCGGCCGCGCCATCGAGTACGAGGCGAAGCGCCAGATCGACCTGCTCGAGGCGGGGGACCGGGTTCGCCAGGAGACCCGCCACTGGAACGAGGACGAGGGGCGCACCCACACCCTTCGTTCGAAGGAAGAGGCGGACGACTACCGCTACTTCCCCGAGCCCGACCTCGTGCCGCTCGCACCCGACGACGCCTGGGTGTTGCGCGTCGCCCACGCGCTTCCTCGGTTGCCGGCCGATCGCCGTGTCGATCTCGCTTCGGTCGCAGGTGTCGCCCCGACCGCGATGGCGGTTGCGGTCGCCGTCGAGCGTGATCTCGACCGGCTCGCATCGACCGCGATCGCCGCGGGCGGCGACCCGGCCCGCGTGCTCACACATGTCGAGCACAACCTCGCCGTCGAAGGCGCCGAGAACCTCGATCCCGCGAAGCTCGCCGAGCTCACGCGCATGGAGGTCGGCAGCAAGATCACGGCGACGCAGGCCAAGGCCGTGCTGGCCGAGATGGTCTCGAGCGGCGGCGCTCCCGATGCGATCGCGAAGGCGATGGGTTTCGAGGCGATGGACACCGGCGCGCTCGATTCCGTCGTCGACGAGGTGATCGCCGCGCATCCGAACGAGTGGCAGCGCTACCGCGAGGGCGACGAGAAGGCCCGCGGCAAGCTCACCGGCTTCTTCGTCGGCGAGGTCATGCGGGCGACGAAGGGCAAAGCCGACGGCAAGGTCGTGACCGCCCGCCTCCGCGACCTCGCCGGCTGACGGCGCAGCGGTCAGCCCTGGGAGGCGGCCAGGAGCTTGATCGCGCCGGAGTCGGACCGGCGCTTCGCCCACGCGGCGACGTACGGATCATCGGTGAGGTAGATGATCTGGCTGCCTTCGGAGAGCCGCTCGACCATGTCGAGCAGGTCCCACTTGTGACCGGCGGGCACGTTGAGGAAGGGCTCGTCGAGGATCGCGGGGAGCGGGCCGCCGTCGGGCGCAGCGTGACGGGCGCGGCCCAAGCGGGCGAGCAGCCGCTCCTGCAGATCGGATGGATCGACGAGCACGGATTCGGAAAGCCCGGATCCCTCCTCGAGCGCGGCGACGCGGCGAGCGACGGCCGCGTGCCGGTCGTTGAGCTGGGTCATGTCCGGCACCTTCGCCCGTGCCTGTGCAACCAGAGCGAGCAGCCCCTCACGGGTGCGCATGAGCTCGGGGACGTCCGGCTCGATGAGGTCGTCGGGCGTGAACGATGTGCCGTCCGCCGGACGCAGCGACCGCTCTTCCTGCTCCAGCCGGGCGAGCTCGGCATCGATCTCGTGCGAAGGCCGTGTCGTCGAGCGGGCCTTGTCACGACGCTCGGCTGCGACGACCTCGTCCTCGGCGGCCATGAGACGGGCGCCGGTGTCCATCGTCTCGGCGACGCCGATCGCGTCGCACAGATGGTCGGCCTGCACCTCGAGTGCGGCGAGCGCGCGCTCTGCCTCTTCGAGCTCCCACTGCATGCGTCCGATGCGACCCGTGGCGATGCGCTGGCGCACCTGCTCCATCGCGGCGCCGGGATCATCCGCGCCGTAGGGACGGCACGCCTCGATCAGGCGACGCCGTGCGGTCTCGGCGCGGGCCGTCGCGGCCGCCACCTCGTTCCGCAGCGCCTCGATCTCGTGTGCCGCCCCACCGAGCCGGCCGAGCGCCTGGGCGTACTTCGTGACCTCGTCCTCGAGCTCCTCGGCACGCTCGGGGCTGATGCCACCGGCGATCTCGTGCCAGCGGATCGACGCGGAGCGGTGGTCGGCGACCGCGTCCTCGAGCCGCTTCTTCGCCGTGGGATCGAGCACGGCGTCGAGCCGGCGCAGCTGGAACTCGAGGTAGCTCGTCGCGTCGACCTTCGCGAGTGCCTCGGCTGCGGCGCGCTCCGCGACTCGCACACGCCGCTGAGGCAGGAGCAGTGCACCGGCGACGACCGCGAGGCCGAGGATCAGCAAGAGCGCCGCAAAGATCGGGAACGCGCCGGCGCTCGCGATCGCGGTGATGCCTGCGATGCCTCCGACCGCGATGCCGGCGAGGTAGAGGCGACGGCTGCGCCGTCCGGCCTGCTCGACTCGGATCTGCGCCGCGTCGATCTGCTGCACGATCGACTCCACCTCGGTCGAGCTGCCCATCCCGCCGAGTGAGAGCTGCTCGGCGTCGAGCCGGATGCGTGCGTCGCGCACCGCGCGGTGGGTGTGCCACAGCGTCTTCTGGTCGACGCGAGCGAGGTCGACGACCGCGGGCGCGCTGGGGTCGGGGAGCTTCGACGCGGACGCCTCGAACAAGCGGGCGGAGAGCTCGTCGCGTGCGAGCTCGGCGTCGTCGACCTCCTGCACGAGCCGCTGCAGATCCGCCGGCGCCTCCTCGGGGACGGTCCTCGCCCAGCGCACGGTGTCCGCGTCGAGCCGCGGGCGGTTCCCGAACGCGGCGGCGCGCTCGTCGCGGATGCGCCGCACCTCGAGCCACATGTTCGCGACCTTGTGGAGCTCGGGAGCGGTTCGCAAGGTGCGCCGGTCCGTCTCCTCGCCGATGCCGCTGCCCCGCAGCACGTCGGCTTCGGCGCGCACCTCCTCGAGCCGAGCCGCCACCCGGGCATACCGACGGCGGGCGGCACCTTGCTCCGCCGCGCGGATCCTGCCCTCGACTTCGGAGAGCTCCGTCTCGGCCGCCTCGGCCTTCTTTTCGGCGAGGCGAGCGATCGTGAGCTCCTCTTCCAGCGTCGCGAGCAGCGAGCGGGCCTCGGTGAGCTCGGGGGTCTCGTCGTTGGGGTTGATCCTGGGGCCGAGCCCCAGATCGGCTGCGCCGATCAGCGCCGGACGGCGCAGGTGGCTGATGTCGGGCGGTGGCAACGCGGCGCTCGAGGTGCTCTGGTCGTCGACCCGTACGTGAGGTCCGCCCTGCTCGTTGGTGATGACGACGCGGCGGCCGAGCACGTCGAAGTAGGTGAGCTCGGCACCGGGGACGGCCCCGATCGCGGCGCGCTGCAACGTGTCGGTCAGGCCCTCCCGCTCGGCGGCATCGAAGCCGCTGAGCACGGTCATCCGGTCGTGGAACCCGATGCGAAGCACCTGCCCGCTGCTCGCAACCACCAGTTCGTCAACGCGCACGGCTCACCCTTGACGCTCGACCGTCGAAGATCGCTCTTCCTGGGGTCATCGGCATGCAAAACCGCGCGCTGTAGCAGTCCTTGGGCAACTAGCCTGACCCGTCGGTCAAGTGCGGGTCGACGGGCTAGGACGCTGTGGAAACACGATCGGAGAACGACGCGCCCGAGAAGGGCATGACGGCCAGCCGGGCGGGATGGCGGCTGATGCGCTCCCAGCTGGGACATCAGTGGAAGGGTCTCACCGCGGGGGTCGTCGCCGGCCTGGCCTGGACCGCAGCGAAGGTCGCGGTTCCCGCACTCGTCGCAGTGGCCATCGACCGAGGTATCGGTGACGGCAGCAACAGCGCGCTGCTCTGGTGGTCAATCGCGATCCTCGTTGCCGGCGTCGTGGCCGGGATCTGCAGCGGTCTGCGGCGCTGGTTTGCGTTCCGGGAAGCTCGGTGGTCCGAGGCCGTCCTCCGCGACCGCATCTTCGCCCACCTCCAGCGACTGCACTTCGCGTTCCACGACGAAGCCCAGACCGGCCAGCTCATGAGCCGGGCGAACACCGACCTCCAGCAGGTGCAGGCGTTCGTGGTGATGATCCCCATCACGATCTCGAACTTCGCGACCGTGCTCGCGGCCGCGGCGATCATGTTCAGCATCAACCCGCTGCTGGCGCTGCTGGCACTCGGGCCGTTGCCGTTCGTGAACGTGCTCGCCCGCAGGTTCTCCAAGAACCTCTTCCCGTCGGTGATGGCGATCCAGGCAGAGTCCGCGGAGCTCGCAACGGTGGTCGAGGAGACGGTGTCGGGCATCCGCGTGGTGAAGGGCTTCGGCTCCGAGCGCGTGCAGACAGCGAAGCTCCGTGCCGAGGCCGACGACGTGTACGACCGGTCGATCGATGCCACCCGCGTGCGGGCGCGGTACATGCCCGCGATGGACCTGCTGCCGAACCTCGGCCTCCTCGCCGTGCTCGGCTACGGCGGGCATCTCGTGCTGGACGGCCAGCTCACGATCGGCGAGCTCGTCGCGTTCAACACGTACGTCGCGCTGCTCATCTGGCCGCTCCGCATGCTCGGCCAGATCGTGGCCCAAGGGCAGCGCGCGGCGGCGGCGTCGGGACGCGTTGCCGAGGTGCTCGCGACCGATCCGCAGATCGTCGACCACCCCCAACCGCGGCGGCTGCCTGCGACGAGCGTGAACGGCAAGGGCCTCGGTGAGGTGCGGTTCGACAAGGTGACGTTCGCGTACGGA
>DATKAS010000353.1:0-6749 GCA_035497855.1 Acidimicrobiales bacterium | reverse complement strand
CGCCGGCGCTCACCGCGTGCTCCGAGTAGTCGACGACGTCGAGCTGTACGCCGAGCAGCTGGCGCAGGCCGTGCACGAACGCGTCGAGCGGCCCGTTGCCCTCGCCTTGCACGGTGTGGTGCTGGTCGTCGACGAGCATCTGCGCGACGACGCGAGCGCGGTCACCCTCGGGCGTCGACACCGTCGTGGTCTCGTGCGAGAGCAGCCTCACTGCCGGGTCGTCGGGCAGGTACTCGTCGCTGAAGACCGCCCACATGTCGCCAGGGCTGATCTCGGTGCCGGTGTCCTCGGTGACGGTCTGGATCGCCTTCGAGAATTCGATCTGGAGGCGGCGGGGCAGGGTCATGCCGTGCTCGTACTCCATGATGTATGCGACGCCGCCCTTGCCGGACTGGCTGTTCACGCGGATGACGGCCTCGTAGGTGCGACCGACGTGGTGCGGATCGATCGGCAGGTACGGCACCTCCCACGTGTCGTAGTCGGGAGGCAGCGCGGCGAGGCCCTTCTTGATGGCGTCCTGGTGCGACCCCGAGAACGACGTGTACACGAGGTCACCGGCGTAGGGATGGCGCTCGTGCACCGGCAGCCGATTGCAGTACACCGCGACACGCCGCAGCGCGTCGATGTCGCTGATGTCGAGCTCAGGGTCGACGCCCTGGCTGAACAAGTTCATCGCGAGGTTCACGATGTCGACGTTGCCGGGACGCTCACCGTTGCCGAACAGCGTGCCCTCGACGCGGTCCGCGCCTGCCATCACGCCGAACTCGGCGGCGGCGACGCCACAGCCGCGATCGTTGTGGGGATGGAGGCTCAGGCACACCTTGTCGCGATCTTTGATCGTGCGGCCGAACCACTCGATGACGTCGCCGTAGATGTTCGGCGTGTAGCACTCGACGGTCGCCGGGAGGTTGAGCACGATCTTCTGGTCGACGGTGGGTTCGACGACGTCCATCACTGCTTCGCAGACCTCGACGGCGAAGTCGGGCTCGGTGCCGGTGAAGCTCTCGGGCGAGTACTCGTACCGCACGGCGGTCGTGGGCACGGTGTCCTCGAGCTTGCGGCACAGCTTCGCCGCATTGACCGCGATGTCGGTGATCCCCTGCTTGTCCAGACCGAACACCACTCGACGCTGCAGCTCAGAGGTCGAGTTGTAGAAGTGGACGATCGCTTGCGACGAGCCTTTGATGCACTCGTACGTGCGCTCGATCAGCTCGGGACGACACTGCACGAGCACCTGGATCGTCACGTCATCGGGGATCAGGTCGTCTTCGATCAGCGAGCGGATGAAGTCGAAGTCGGGCTGTGACGCCGACGGGAAGCCGACTTCGATCTCCTTGAAGCCCATGTCGACGAGGGCGTTGAACATGCGCAGCTTGCGGGCCGGGTCCATCGGGTCGATCAACGCCTGGTTGCCGTCGCGCAGGTCGACCGAGCACCACAGCGGCGCTTTGTCGATGGTCTTGTCCGGCCATGTCCGGTCGTGCAGCTGGAGCGGAAGCTGGCGCCGGTACTTCTCGTAGGGCATCTTCCGGGGCTGCTTGGGTACGGGAGGCATGGAAGGAAGTCCTTTCTGAAAATGCAAAAACCCCCTGGCCCTTCGGGCGCAGGAGGTTCGGCGAGCACCGTATGGGGTGCTCGCCTACATGAGGAGGAGGCCGGACGTGAGGAGAGCCTGCATCGGGCGCGAATCCTACCCGAGTCCCGACCTCGCGTCTAGGTTGGCGGCGTGATGCGCAGGCTGCTGCGGCTCGCGATCGTGATCGGGGTGCTGGTCGCCATCGTGATGGCATGGACCCGGCGGAGCCGGGGTGAGGCAATCGACGTCGCTCTTCCCGACGCGCCGACCATCGAAAAGTCGCCCCTCCCGGCATGGCGCGAGCCGATCGACGGGGCCTGCCCGCCGGGCTACGAGATCAAGGCGAAGCTCACCAGCGGCATCTTCCACGAGCCCGGCATGGTGAACTATGCGCGCACGACGCCGGATCGCTGCTATGCCTCCGCTGAGGCGGCAGAAGCGGACGGCCTGCGACCCGCGAAGCGCTGATCCCGGACACCAAAGGAGCCGAGGGATGAAGGTCACCATCGACTACGACGTCTGCGCGAGCACGGGGGCCTGCATGCAGACCTGCCCCGAGGTGTTCGAGGTGCGCAGCGACGGGTTCCTCTATCTCCTGACGGACGAGCCGCCCGAGGAGCTGCGATCGAAGGTCGAGACGGCCGCCGACATGTGCCCGACCGCGGCGATCACCGTCGAGGGGTAGCGCTCAGCTGCTGAGCGAGTGCACGGACAAGATGCCCGGCGCGCGCCGCAGCTCGTCGAGCAGCTCGGCCGGCACTGCGTCGGGCGTCGCGATCAGCATCAGCGCCGTGCCGCGAGGTGACTGACCGACGTCCATGTCGGCGATGTTGATGCCGGCGTCGCCGAGCGCCGTGCCGACGAGGCCGATCATGCCGGGTCGGTCGTCGTTGCGAACGATCAGCATGTGGCGCGCGGGCGGCACGTCGACCTGATGATCGTCGATCATCACGAGCCGCGGCTCGCCCCGCAGGCCAGCGAGGGTGCCTGCGATCGAGTGCTGCTCGCTGCGCAACGTGATCAGGTTGACGTAGTCGGTCGTGAGGGGTGTCGAGACCTCGCGCACCTCGACCCCGCGGTCCTTCGCGATCTGCGGCGCGTTCACGAAGGTGACGGGCTCGTCGAGCGCGCCCGAGAACATCCCCTTCAGGGCTGACAGCGTGAGGATGCGGGTGTCGTAGTCCGCGAGCGCGCCTTGGTACTCGACGTCGAGAGCGCTCGGCGCGCCTTCGTTGAGCTCGGCGAAGAGCTGGCCCAGCCGTTCGACGAGGGGCAGGTACGGACGCACGGTCTCGGAAGCCTCCGCCGCGCTCACGTTCACCGCGAACGGAACGAACTCGCCGGCCAGGGCCAGCATCACCTGCTCGGCGATCGTGTCGCCAGCCTTGTCCTGCGCCTCGCGAGTGCTCGCACCCAGGTGCGGCGTCACCACGACGCTGTCGAGCTCGAAGAGCGGCGACTTCGTCGTTGGTTCCTCGGTGAAGACGTCGAGCGCCGCGCCCGCCACGATCCCCTCGGTGATGGCCCACGCGAGCGCGTCCTCGTCGATGATCCCGCCGCGCGCGGTGTTGACGATGCGGACGCCGCGCTTGGCGAGCCCAAGCATCTCTCGATCGAGCAGACCGACCGTCTCGGTCGTCTTCGGCAGATGGATCGTGATGAAGTCGCTCTCGGCCATCAGCTTCGGCAACGGCACGAGGTCGACGCTCATCTGGCGGCCACGATCGGGCGACACGAACGGGTCGTAGGCGAGCAGGCGCATCCCGAACGAGAGCGCGCGCTGGGCGACGAGCTTGCCGACGCGCCCGAGGCCGACGACGCCGAGCACCTTGTCGTTCAGCTCGACGCCCTCCCAGCGAGTCCGCTCCCACCGCCCTTCCTTCAGCGCGGCGTGAGCCTGTGGGATGTTGCGCGCCTGCGCGAGCAACAACGCCAGCGTGTGCTCCGCTGCGGACAGCACGTTCGACTGCGGCGCGTTGACGACCATGACCCCACGGCGGGTCGCTGCCTCGACATCGACGTTGTCGAGGCCGATGCCGGCACGGCCGACGACGACGAGGTCGGCTCCCGCCTGGAGCACCTCCGCCGTGACCTTGGTCGCGGACCGGATGATCAGCGCGTGCGCGCCCGAGATCACCTCGAGCAGCTCGGCGGGAGAAAGCCCGAGCTGCACGTCGACCACATGACCCTTGTCGCGCAGCAGCTGGAGGCCGCCGTCGGCGATCTCTTCGGTGACGAGGACACGAGCCACTGCGTCTCATCCTTGTCGAGGCGGTCGCGCCGGGGCCAACCGGTAACTTCGCCGACGATGAAGGTCACGGTCGTGGGCGCCGGCGTCGCCGGGCTCGTCTGCGCCCGACGGCTGCACGACGACGGCGTCGCGGTGCAGGTGCTCGAGAAGCAACCGATCCCCGGTGGTCGCCTCGCTACGACGCGCATCGGCGAGGCGGTGTTCGATACGGGGGCGCAGTTCTTCACGGTGCGGACACCCGCGTTCCAGTCGTTCGTCGACGTGTGGCTCTCGGAGGGTGTCGCGCGGGAGTGGTGCCGCGGGTTCGGCCCGGAGCCTGACGGCTTCCCGCGCTATGTCGGCAGCAACGGGATGGCGTCGATCGCCGAGGCGCTCGCGAAGGGCATCGACGTGCGCTACGACGTCACGGTCGAGGATGCCGACGAGATCGACGGCGACGCGCTCGTCATCACCGCGCCAAGCGACGAGTACGACGAGATGCTCGCCATCCTGTGCGTGCTCGACGGGCCGTCCGCGGTGCCCGAGCCCGGTGGGTTGCAGCTGACCGACGATCCGGTGCTGAGCTTCGTGGCCGACAACCACCTGAAGGGCATCTCGCCGGTGCCTGCCCTCACGATCCACGCGCGACCCGCGTGCGACGCGACGGTCGACGACGCAGTGCGGTTCATTGGCACTGCGTCGGTCGTCGAGTGGAAGGCGCTGCGCTGGCGGCCTGGTCGGGCGCGCACCATCACCGGGCCGGGCTGCGAGGTCACTGATGCGCCGCGCCTGACCATCCTCGCCGGCGACCGGTACGGAGGGACGCCGAGCCGAGTGGAGGGTGCCGCGCTGTCCGGGCTCGCGGCCGCCGACGCGGTGCTCACTCGGCGAGGAGCTTCGCGATCCTCGTGATGCCCTCGACGATGTCGTCGTCGCCCATGGCGAACGACAGCCGCGCGTAGCCGGGCGCGCCGAACGCTTCGCCGGGCACGATCGCGACCTTGGCCTCCTCCAGAAGCAGCTCGGCGAGGTCAGCGGTCGACGTCGGCGTGCGCCCGCGGATCGTGCGCCCGAGCACGCCCTCGAACGACGGGAAGCCGTAGAACGCTCCTTGCGGCTCGATCGCGGTGACGCCCGGGATCGCGTTGAGCATCTCGTACATCGTGCGACCTCTGCGCGCGAACGCCTCGCGCATCATCGCGACCGCGCTGAGGTCGCCGTTGAGTGCGGCGACGGCGGCTCGCTGCGACACGTCAGCGACGTTCGACGTGCTGTGGCTCTGCAGGTTCGTCGCCGCCTTCACGACGTCGTTCGGCCCGATCATCCAGCCGACGCGCCACCCGGTCATCGCGTACGTCTTCGCTACGCCGTTCACGACCACGCAACGATCCGCGAGCTCGGGCACGAGCACCGGCATCGACGAGAACACGTTGTCGCCGAATGTGAGGTGCTCGTAGATCTCGTCGGTGACGACCCAGATGCCCTTCTCGGCGGCCCACCGGCCGATCGCCTCGACCTCGTCGGGCGGGTACACCGCTCCGCTCGGGTTCGAAGGCGACACGAACACCAACGCCTTCGTGCGCGGCGTGACTGTGGCGTCGAGCTGATCGATCGTGGCGCGGAATCCCGACGCGACCGTGGTGGGGATGATCACGGGCACCCCGCCACCGAGCGCGATGGACTCGGGGTACGTCGTCCAGTAGGGAGCGGGCAACAGCACCTCGTCGCCCGGGTCGAGCAGCGTCGCGAACGTGTTGTAGAGGGCCTGCTTGCCGCCATTGGTCACGAGGATCTGCGACTCGGCGCACCTGAGGCCGCTGTCGCGCTCGGACTTCGCGACGATCGCGGCACGCAGCTCAGGTAGACCGCCGGTCGGCGTGTAGCGGTGGTTCGCCGGATCGTGGCAGGCAGCGGCAGCCGCCTCGACGATCGCGTCGGGAGTCGGGAAGTCGGGCTCGCCCGCGCCGAAGCCGATGACGTCCTCACCTGCGGCTTTGAGCGCCTTGGCCTTGGCATCGACTGCCAACGTGGCCGATTCTGCGATTGCGGCAATGCGACGTGAGATGCGCTCCACGGCTGCCATGCTGGCACAGTGACCTCGGCATCCCCCCGCGAGATATCGATCCCCACTTCGTTGCTTCCGGCCGACGGGCGGTTCGGCTGCGGTCCGTCGAAAGTGCGCAGCGAATCGGTGCAGGCACTCGTCGATGTGGGCAAGTCGTGGCTCGGCACGTCGCATCGCCAGGCGCCCGTTCGTGACGTCGTGCGGTCCGTGCGCAACGGCCTCGCATCGCTCTTCGGGTTGCCCGACGGGTGGGAGATCGTGCTCGGGAACGGGGGATCGACGGCGTTCTGGGACATCGCGACGTTCGGCCTCATCGAGCGTCAGAGCCAACACCTCGTCTTCGGTGAGTTCTCCTCCAAGTTCGCGGCCGCCGCCGCGGCCGCACCACAAATCGACGCTCCCGAGCTCATCGAGTCCGCTCCCGGCACCCATCCACTGCCGATCCCGCGTGACGAGGTCGACGTGTACGCGCTCACGCACAACGAGACGTCGACCGGCGTCGCGATGACGCTCACGCGTCCGGCGGGCAGCGCGGGGCTCGTCGTCGTCGACGCGACCTCTGCCGCCGGCGGCCTCCGGTGGGCTCCGAGTGAGGTCGACGTGTACTACTTCGCGCCGCAGAAGTGCTTCTCGTCCGACGGTGGTCTCTGGATCGCCGCGTGCTCACCCGCGGCGATCGAGCGCATCGAGCGCATCAAGGCGACGTCGCGCTGGTGCCCTGCGTCGCTCGACCTCTCGATCGCACTCGACAACAGTCGTCTCGACCAGACCTACAACACCCCGGCGCTGGCCACGTTGTTCCTGCTCGATCAGCAGCTGCAGTGGATGCACGCCGGCGGCGGGCTCGAGTTCGCCGCGTCACGTTCTGACGAGTCCGC
>DATKAS010000352.1:0-3573 GCA_035497855.1 Acidimicrobiales bacterium | reverse complement strand
CGCCGTTCCCGGTGGGCGACGATCGCTCTGCATCTCGTCATCGCACACGGGCGCTGCTCAAGGAGCTCGCGGCGGCATAGCGGTGATGGTCTCAGACGCCCCCGTCGTCGTTCGACCCCGGCTGCGCGGCGTCATCCATCGATGGTCGGTGCCGGTGGCCGTCGTGCTGTTCGCGGTTCTTGCGTTTCGCGTCACGGGGGCAGGCAACGTGGCGGCAGTGCTCGTGTACGGCGCTTGTGTCACGGCCATGCTCGCGGTGAGCGCGGTGTACCACAGCGGTCGACTTTCTCCATCCGCAGTTGCCAAGCTCAAGCGGGTCGACCATTCCACGATTCTGTTGGCGATCGCGGGGTCGTACACAGCCGTGATCACACTGGCACTCACGGGCACGACGCAGACCGTCCTCCTTGTCGTGACATGGGTCGCTGCCGCGATCGGCATCTCGATCCGCTTGTTCTGGCTCCACGCGCCCTATCCGGTCGTAGCCACCGTCTATGTCGTCGTCGGATGGATGGCGCTCATCGACCTTCCCGCCTACCTCGACGCGCTGACGCGTGGCGAGCTGACGCTCGTGGTCATCGGAGGGCTGCTCTACACAGCCGGGGCAGTCGTGTATGCGCTGCACAAGCCGAACCCGTGGCCGTCGACGTTCGGCTACCACGAGCTGTTTCACGCTCTCGTCGTCGTTGCTGCATTGGCCCAGTACTTGGCGGTCTTCAGCCTCGCCGGATGACCGCGGTCACCCCAGCTCGCTCAGGGGCCGGATAGGGGGGCTCTGCGGGCGTCGCGACCCAGCCGGCGAACAGGACGAGCCGAGTGGGACGGTGCACCGCGAGGAAGCCGAACGGCCGGTCCAGCTCGAATCGCACCCACGGCACCGGACCCCGCCAACCGACGGCGCTCAGCGGTATCCCACCGATCGACGTCACCGCGGCAGCCGCGAACCCGGCGCTGTGGAAGCGAACCATGAGCGCCTGTGCCGCCTGCGTGATGACGAGCTGCGGTGCGATCTCGGGGAAGTGATCGGCGTCCGTTCTCATCGCGCTGCGCAGTCCGAACACATCCGCGATCGCGAGCAGATCGTGGCTGCACAGCATCTCGAACGCGGGGAGACGGACCGTGCCCCCCGCCTCTTCGCCTTCGCGTGCTTCGACGACCAGCTGCCCTGCGGAGTCGCCGACCCGGAGGTCGTCGCCGGCACGGACGTCGACATGTCGCGTCAGGGCGGCGATGCCCGTACGAAGGACGACAGCCGGGGGCTGCGACTCTGGTGCGGTGAGTAGGTGAACGTCGACCTCTCCTTCTCCTCTCGAGATGAATCGGCCGATGGACTCGCCCCCGGCTTCGACGATCGCGAACGCTTCGAGCTCGCCGAGGTCCCGTCGGAGACCGACGATCTTGCGACCATCGAACGTGATCTCCCGCTCGTCGAACGGCGTCGACCAGTCCAGTGCGGTCGCCAGGGCCGTCGCGAGGATCAGGTCGGAGCGGCGATCAACTGCCGTCGGGAAGTGGTCGATCCGGCCTCCCGTGTGCTCGCTTGCCCACGAATCGAGCGCGGCCTGCGCTTCACCGAGATCCGTAGGGAGTCGTTCGACTGTGCCACCGGGAAGCCGCGAGGCCCACCTCAGCTGCAGAGGAACACCATCGCGGACCCACAACCCCAGTGCGGAGCCGCCTCCCGGAAGTGCGTCGAGGATCGAGATCAATCCGAGCCCGAAGTCGAGTGCGGTGTCCGCGGGGATCCCGGTCGCCGTGGTGAGCTCGGCGAGCGCCTTGCCTCGCGCACCCGATTGCAGCAACGCAAGGAGCGGCCACACGCCGACGCCCGAGACGGCGAAGTGCCCCGGAGGGAGGGCCTCGGCCCACCGAGCGGTGAGCTCGTTGGCGGCGCGCAGCGCGGCAGCGGCATCAATCGTCGTCATCGTCGTCCGCCTCGCTCGGCGCTTGGATGGTCAGCGTCGTCCACGCCCCGACCTGCACGCGGTCGCCGTCGCACAGCGGCACCGCGACGTGGGGCGTCAGCTTCGTGTCGTTCAACTTCGTGCCGTTGGTCGACTCGAGGTCCTCGACGGAGCAGCCCTCGGGCGTGCGGATGATGTCGGCGTGCCGGCGTGAGATGCCAGGGTCGCCGGGCAACGTCTGGCGGCCGAGCGTGAACCGATCAGACGAGAACACGAGCGTCCACGGTTCGTAGTCGACGGGGAAGGCGACGCCGTCGGGCGCCACGGCCTCGAACCGGCCCCGGTCGGCGGTGACGATCGCATGCCACCCGAGGAGCGCTTCTCGGAAGCTGAAGCCGCAGTGCCCGCAGAACCTGTCCGCGTCACCTCTCGGCTCCTTGCAGACGGGACAGTCGTCGGGCGTCATGGCGGTTCACGTCCGCTTCAATCGAACTGTCTTGGTCGAACGCGTCTGGAGCGTCATGTCGTCTTCGAGGCTCACGTTCGAGCGCAGTCGGACGGTGCCGGTCGCGGCGTCCTCGATGTCGACCACGTGCGACAGCAGCTTCAGCGTGTCGTCGTGGCCCGACTCGAACGCGATCTGCGCGGCCTTGCCGAGCTTGAGCGTCGCTTCCTCGAGGTCGCCGCGGTCTCGGGCGGCGCGCCCCTCGTCGATGAGCCTGCTGAGCTCCTCCTGGCCGGTGTAATGCGCGACTTCGGGGTTGATGCGAGTCGACAGCTCCTCGTCGTCGGTCCAGATGGCGTGCAGCGTCGCCTGAGACGCGACCTCATCACCGACCATCAGGCTCAGGCGGGCCGCGAGCATCTCCTCGCCGGCATCCTCCGAAGGGACCACCACACAGATGTGATAGTCGCGCGACTCGTTGCCCCACGCGCCAGTGGGGTAGTCCGCCGTGCGGTCGTCGACCTGGGTTCTGAGCTCGGTGAGGTCCTCGACGGTCGGGGCGACTTGCTTCACGAAGGCGACGCGCGCGCTCACCGGCGTCTTCACTCGGAGGGCGACGTCGCCCGTGCTCCGGCTCATGGCGTGCTGCATCATCGACCGGAAGTCCTCGGACAGCCCATCTGCCTTCGCCACGATGTCGACAGAGCCGAGGAGGCGCGACGAGATGCCGCGCAGCTCGTCGACATCCCAGTCGGTGCCGACCCCTCGGCAGTCGCACTGGAACACGCCCTCGCAGCTCTTCACGGCGGTCGCGAGCTCGTCGGGGGTTTCGTCCTCGTTCCGACCGTCGGTGAGCACGATGGCGTGGCGGACCGATGCCGGCGCGCTGCCGAAGAGGAATCGCGCGTGCGTGAGCCACGACCCGATCGCGGTGCCACCACTCGCCGCCAACCGCCCGACCGCCTTGCGCGCCTCGTCTCTCGTCGCGTTCGAGGCGGCCACGAGCCCGTAGGTCGGCGGGTACACCTGCTGCGCGCCTTCGGACCCGGCGACGATCGCGAAGAGCGACCCGTCGCGGATGCACTGGATCGCCTCCTGTGTCGCCTTCTTCGCCTCGCGGATCTTGTGCCTCGGGTTGTTCATCGAGCCCGACACGTCGACGACGACGACCACCGCGGGCGGACCACTTGCCGGGCTCGACGCCGCGCCGGAGGCCCGTACGGT
>DATKAS010000351.1:0-10983 GCA_035497855.1 Acidimicrobiales bacterium | reverse complement strand
GCTGCCACACGGCCACCATGTCGTCCCAGGTCGTGTGCTGAGGTGAGGTCTTGATCGCGAATCGCATGGCGCCAGGTGTACCTCAGATGTACCCGTCGCGCCGCAGCCAGCTGTCATAGCCGCGCTCGCGCGGTGTGCTGGACTGCGACCGATGGCGGAGCGTGCGCGCCTCGAACACCCTCGAGCCATCGCGATCACGGCGGGCCTTGGGTTTCTCGCGTCAGCCGCGGTCGCCTCGGGAGATCAGGTTGCGCGGTGGGAGCTCGACCTCACACGCTGGCTCAACGACGCGCCACAGTGGGTCGCCGACGTGCTCTACCCGGTGATGCAGCTCGGGACGCTCATGGCTCCGCTGATCGTGGCCGTGATCGTGCTCGTGCTGCGCCGCGACTGGCCGCTGGCCGTGGCGACCGTCGTCGCGGGCTTGATCGCGTGGTTCGGCGCGAAAGGCGTGAAGAGGGTCGTGGCACGAGGACGACCGCTGGAGTTCCTCCCCGACATCCACGTACGGGAAGGAGCCGGCACCGGGCTCGGCTTCATCTCGGGCCACAGCGCCGTCGCGGCGGCCAGCGCGGTGATGCTCATGGTGGCGCTGCCGCCCCGATGGCGACCGGTCGCTGCGGCGCTCGTGGTCCTCGTCGGGATCGCGCGCATCGTGTTCGGCGTCCACCTCCCCGCCGATGTCGTCGGGGGGTGGAGCTTCGGCGTGTTGGTCGCGCTCGGCTGCTTGTGGCTGCTCGACGTCTTCGAGGACTGACGCTGGCTCAGAGCAGTGCGTCGACCTCCTGGAAGTACTTCCCGGCGACCTCGAGCATCCGGTCGCCGACCACGAAGCGGTTCACGTGGAGGTGATCCACCACGAGCGAGGCTCGCTGCATCTGCCGGCCGAACTCTTCGGACGCCATGAACCTGTCGAGCTGGCCATCGTCGCCCCGTACGACGATCGCGCCGAGCAGCCCCAGGCTGCCGGTGACGCCGCCGCCTTGGAACCCGATGACGTCGAACTTCTCGATCTCGCCGTTCGCCTTCGCCTTGTCGTAGTAGGCGAGGGCATCGGCCCACACGACCATCGCCTGCTTCTCGCGACCGGTCGCGACCTTGTCCCAACCGATCATCACCCCGGCATCGCTCATGCCACCCTCCTCGCTCACCTGCTGGTTGCGCGATTGTGCGCGCTGATCACCTCGAAAGGCAATGAAGGAGAATGAAATCAGGCGATCACATGCAGCGCGTACGCCACGATGAAGCCGATCGTCGTGACGACCCCGACGATCGCACCTCCGTGCTCGTACGCCTCGGGCATCATCGTGTCGGCCAGCATCGTCAGGATCGCTCCGCCCGCGAAGCTCTGCACGAACGCGACGACGTCGGGCGACGCGGTGTCGAGGAAGCCGTAGCCGGCGAGTGACGCCAACGCCGAGACGAACACGATCAGCAGCCACAGCTCGACCAGCCGCACGCGGGACCAACCCGATGTGAGCAAGCCCTGTGTCGACGAGATCCCTTCGGGGAGGTTCGAGATGAACACGGCGGCGAGGTAAGAGATGCCCAGCGACTGGCCGCCTATGAGCGTGAGCCCGATGACCATCGACTCGGGGATGCCGTCGAGGACGCTGCCGAGCACGATGCCGAGCGCGCCCGCCTGGGCGGCTTCGCCCGGCCCGGTCGGGTCCTTGCGCTGTGACCCGCCCATCCTCGCGATGAGGAAGTTGCCCACCGCGAACGTGGCGCACCCAGCAAGGAGCCCGAAGCCGACGGCCCGACCGCCGCCGGCCAAGTCGTAGGAATCCTCGACGAGGTCGAAGGCCACTGCGCTGATCAGCACGCCGGCGCCGAACCCCATGATCGCGCCGATCATGCGCACACTGATCCGCACCTGCATCGCGATCAGCGCGCCGATCAGCAACGACGAGGCCGCGGCGGCGCCCCACAGGAACGAGCCGCCGAACGACACCGCGTAGATCGGGCTCAACGCGGTGATCGACGCTGGAGTCAGACGAGGTGCGTCTCGGGCACGGACGTCAGCTCGCCGTGTTCGGCGAGCTCGCGCACCGCAGGCACGGGTTCGGGGTCGGCGAACTGCGCGGTGTCGCCGTAGTCAGCCGGACGCCCGGTCGCGTCGAGCACCCACCACGACGCTTCGAGCGCGATCCCGTTCGGATCGGTGAAGTAGATCGACCGGATGATCGAGTGATCGACGACGTCGGTCACCTCGCACCCCGCGCCCTTCAGACGGCGTTGCAGGTCGAGCAACGCCTCCTCGTCCGGGACGTTGAACGACAGGTGGTCGAACTGGATCGCGAGCGGGTGCGGCGTGCCCGCGGGCTTCGCCAAGCGCTCGTGCTTGGTGTCGGTGTATTCGAAGAACGCGACCGTGCATTCCGGTCCGAACTCGAAGAAGTAGTGCTTGAACTGCGGCGTGCCGAGCGTGGCGACGAGCCGAGCGCCGAGCGTGCCGTGGTAGAAGCGCACCGTCGCGTCCATGTCGTCGGTGACGAGCGCCAAATGGTTGATGCCACGCCACGGCGGGGCTGCGGGTTGCGGAGTCGGGGGGACCTGCGGCTGGCTCACGGAAACGCTCCTCTCGCTGCGTTCCAGCGTACGACCCGTTCTGACGATCGGGCTACAGTCCGGCCCGCCAATCGGACCCCCTGGAGGAAATGCACATGGCCACGCCGCAGCCGGCGATCCTCACGAACCTCACGGAGCACCAGTGGTACGTCCATCTGAGTCGCACTGAAGGCGCCGACCTCGCTGTCATCAAGGGCGCGCTCCGTGACCTGCGCGCCGCGACCGCGCCGCAGGGCGTGAAGGTCGACGTCAACACGTGCATCCTCTTCGGCCCGACGCTCCTGGCCGACCTCACGAACGACATCCCGAACGACTTTCAGCCGTATCCCGGCTACGAGTCGCCCGACGGGAAGGTCGCGAAGGGCACGCAGGAGGAGCTGCTCATCTGGTTGCACTCAGACGAGAAGGACCTCGCGTGGGAGGCGCAGTACAACTTCCGCACCGCGGTGGCTGGGCACATGAACGTCGCTCGCGAGACCATCGCGTGGATCTACCGGAACAGCCTCGACCTCACGGGGTTCATCGACGGCACCGGCAACCCTGCACCTGAGGATCAGCACGACCGAGCGATCGTCCCGGACGGTCAGCCCGGTGCGGGCGGCGCGTTCTGCATCGCGCAGCGCTGGGTCCACGACCTCGAGTACTTCAACAGCCTCTCCCTCGACGACCAAGAGAACCTGTTCGGCCGCAAGAAGGCCGACTCCGAGCGGCTGAAGAAGCAGAAGCCGACGTCGCATCTCTCACACGTCGAGCTGCGCGAGGGCGACACCGCTGACGACAGCAAACCGAAGCGCGGGGAGATGGTGCGGCGGTCGACGCCGTACGCGTTCCACGACGGCACCGTCGGTTTGTACTTCATGGGCTTCTGCAAGGAACAAGCACCACTACGTGAGCGCATGGAGGCGATCTACGGCCTGAACGGCAAGCCGCGCGACGCCCTCACCGACTACTCCACTCCCGCGTCCGGCTCGTTCTACTTCGCGCCTTCGGTCGAGACGCTCGAGGCTGCGCTCGCGTAGCGCTCCACCATGGTCCTCGCGTCGGTCCTCCTCGCCGGCGCGGGGGCGGTGGTCCTCACGCTCTCGATCGTGGGGGCGCGCTACCCGACGATCCACCCCGCTGAGGCACGCGTCTTCCGCGTGATCAATCGGCTGCCGGGATGGCTCTACTGGATCCTCTGGCTGCCGATGCAGCTCGGCAACCTCGTCGTCGGCTGCGCCGCGGGGGTGGTCGTCGCCCTTTGGAAGGGAGACCTCGGCATTGCCGTGGCGGTCGTCGTCGCGACCATCGTGAAGCTCGTCGTCGAGCGCATCGTGCGGCGCGAGATGGCCGCGTACCTGACGGTGCGGCAGCGCCCGGGAACGAGCGAAGCGGACGCCATCCTGCGCGGCGGCGACGTGCCGAGGTCGGGGATGAGCTTTCCGTCGGGGCACGTGATCTTGGTCGCGGGCATCAGCGGGTTGCTCGCGATGAGCCTCGAATGGCAGTACGCCTGGATCCCGTGGCTGTGCGCCGGACTGGTCATGCTCGGCCGGGTGTACGTCGGCGCGCACAACCCCCTCGACGTGACCGCCGGGCTCGGCGCCGGCCTCCTGATCGGCGGTGGCCTGCTCTTCGTCGTCGCCTGGCTCTGACCCCTCCCGCACCGTTTGCTCACTCGACCCCCCTGTGGCGTGGTCCGGTGAGCAAACGGTCTGGCGTTTGGGGTGGATCGGGCTGACGCGGCATGATCGCGGCATGTCCGCGCAGATTCCCCTGGTCGACTACCTCGTCCTCGGCGACCACCCGCACCTGGTCGCCCGCGAATGCACCTCGTGTGGCGCGAAGTTCTTCGATCGCCGCAACGCATGCGCGTCGTGCTTCGGCACAGAGTTCAAGCCGGTCGACGTGCCGACCGAGGGCGAAGTGCGGGCGTTCACCATCGTGTCGATGGCCGCGCCGGGCATCCAGACGCCGTTCGTGGCGTCAGTGATCGACTGCGGGGGGACGAGCGTGCGGGCCAACGTGATCAACACGCCGCCCGATCCTGAGCACGTGACGCTCGGGATGAAGGTGCGCCTTGCCACGTACTCGTTGGGAACAGATGATGACGGCACCGAGGCCATCGGCTTCGGCTTCGAGCCTCTGGAGGCATAGCCATGGCCAGCGACGACATCTACATCCTCGGCATCAAGATGACGAAGTTCGGGAAGCACCCGGACAAGGACACCGTCGACCTCGCTGCTGAAGCCGCACAAGCCGCTCTGAAGGACGGCGGCGTCACGATGAAGGACATGGGCATCCTCGCGGCGGGCAACCTCATGAGCCAGGGCGGCGCGATCGGCCAGGCCCTCCAGAAGCAGATCGGCCAGACCGGCATCCCCGTCTACAACGTGTCGAACGCGTGCGCCACCGGTGCGACAGCGCTGCGGACTGCGGTGATGGCGCTGAAGGCCGGCGAGTGCGACATGGGTCTCGCAGTCGGCGTCGAGAAGCTCGCCGGCGCGGGCCTCCTCGGGGCGGGCGGACGTCCGAAGAGCGACAAGAAGGAGTACACGCCGCAGGGTCGTTACGGCGCGGTGGCCACCGTCGACGGCCGCATCGGCACAGAGACGATGCCTGGCGTGTTCGCACAGGTCGGCATGGAGTACGGCCACAAGTACGGGGGCACAAGCTTCGAGCTGTTCGCGAAGATCAGCGAGAAGAACCACGGCCACTCGACGCTCAACCCGCTCGCGGCCTACACCAAGAAGATGAGCCTCGAGGAGATCATGGGCGACATCATGATCGCCTACCCCAACACGCGGCCCATGTGCTCCGCGAACTGCGACGGCGCCGCGGCAGCAGTCGTCGTCACCGGCGAGAAGCTCAAGACCCTGTCGTCCGAGCAGCAGAAGCGCGCCATCAAGATCCGCGCGTCGGTGCTCACGAGCGATCCGTGGCAGGAGGCGTGCCAGATCCTGCCCGACGTCAACACGCTCACTCGGAACGCCGCGAAGCAGGCGTACGAGCAGGCGGGCGTCGGTCCCGAGGACCTCGACCTCGTCGAGCTGCACGACTGCTTCGCGACCGCCGAGCTCGTGCACTACGACAACCTCATGCTTTGCCCCGAGGGCGGCGCGGTCGACTTCTTCGAGTCGGGCGCACCGTTCCGCGATGGCCGTCTTCCGGTCAACGTGTCAGGTGGTCTGCAATCCAAGGGGCATCCGATCGCCGCGACGGGCATCGCCAACATCTGGGAGATCTGCCATCACCTCCGTGGTGAGGCAGGCGATCGGCAGATCGAAGGCGCGCAGATCGGCCTCGCACACGTGATCGGGCTCGCCAGCGCGTGCGGCGTGCACATCCTGGAGCGCCCCGCGGCGTAGCCCTACGCCCCCGCGACCCGGGGGGCCTGCGCCGGCCAATCGGTGACGAGCCCGTCGCAGCCCGCCTCGATCGCGCGCGTGTGCCCGTCGATGCGGACGGCCCAGCAGTACACAGACACTGCAGCGTCGTGCGCTGCACCGACGATGTCGCCGTCGACGAGGTCCTGGTGGAGCGACACCGCAGTGGCACCACAGTCAACGGCGCGCAGGAGATACCGCTTCGCGGACTGCGGGTCGCGTGGATCCTCGAGGAGCGCGCGCTCACACGTTGGCGCGAAGTCAGCGCACAGCTCGACGTCTCCGGGTGCGCGCACCCACAGCGACGTCCTCGCGAGCACTCCGCGTCCGGCGAGCAGCTCGATCGATGGACGGACGGCGCGACTGTCCTTCGCCTCCACCACCAGACCGAGGCCTGTCGGCAACGCAGCGACCGCGTCCGACAGCGCAGGAGGAGGCCGTCCGTCCGTCAGGCGAAGACGACGGCGAAGGCCCGGCGGCGTGAGCCGTACAGGGAGCGGCGAGCGGGCGACGCGCCAGTACGTGCGGTCGTGGCCGAGGACGACGACCTTCGACGCGTCGAGCCGTACGTCGATCTCGACCGCGTCAGCACCGACTTGGCCGGCCAAGCGGATGCCGGCCAGGCTGTTCTCGGGGGCGTCGAGCGGGCAGGTGCGATGCGCGACGATGCGCACGCCCCACCGTAAACCTGGCGGGCGCGTCCGCGGGTAACACTGGTGCCTCCGCCATGGACACCTCTCCCTCGTTCGCCCTCTCGGGCCTGACCAAGTCATTCGGCGCGGTCACCGCGCTCGACGACCTGACCGTGACCGTCCCGCGGGGCTCGGTCGGGCTGGTCGGAGCGAACGGCGCGGGCAAGACCACCATGTTCCGCCTCCTGCTCGGGCTCATCGCCCCGACCAAGGGACGCATCGAGGTCCGCGGGCAAGACGTGCAAGCCGACCCGATCGCAGCGCGAAGCCGGCTCGGGTTCATGCCGGAGCACGACTGCCTCCCGCCGGACCAGACCGCTGCTGACTTGGTCGCGACGCTCGGCGAGATGAGCGGGCTGCCGACCCGTGCCGCTCGGCAGCGGGCCTCTGATGTCCTCGACCTCGTCGGCCTGGACGAAGCACGGTTCCGTCAGATCGAAGGCTTCTCGACGGGCATGCGGCAGCGCACCAAGCTCGCCCAGGCGCTGGTCGCTGATCCCGAGCTCGTGCTTCTCGACGAGCCGACCGCCGGGCTCGACCCGATCGGCCGCCAAGAGATGCTCGATTTGGTGAAGCGCCTCGGCGAGTTCGAGATCTCCGTCGTGCTCGCCACGCACCTGCTCGACGACGTGCAGTCGGTCTGCGACCACGTCGTGATGATCGATGGCGGCAGGCTCGTGCTGTCGGGGCCCACCACCCAGCTGCTCGAGCGGGCGGGCACCGTGCGCGTCGACGTCGAAGGCCTCAACGACGTGTTGACCGCTGCGCTCGCGGTTCGGGGCCTCACGTCGAGCGTGCTCGACGACGGCACGCTGGAGGTCGCCGGCGAAGGACGCAGCACCGACGAGCTGCTCGACTGCGTGCGAGACGTCGTCGCCGACATGCAGCTCCCCCTCCACTCGCTGTCGACCCGTCATGCGTCGCTCGACGAGGTGTTCCTGCGCACGGCGGGCGAGCGATGAGCACGGCATCAGGCGCCCTCGGTGCTGTCTACGACAGGGGCTATCGCCCCTACGAGGGTCCCCGAGGCGGACGCCGCGAGGGCGCGTTCGCGCTCTACCGCGCGTCGATCCGCCGCGCCCTCGGCATCCGCCGGCCGTGGCGCCAGAAGGTGTTCCCCTGGGTCCTGCTCGCGATCGCGACGATCCCGGCGATCATCAACGTCGGCATCGGGTACGTCACTCGCGACCAGCCGCGCGCCGACTTCCAGTTCATCACCTATCGGGAGTACGTCGGCGTGTCGAGCGCGCTGCTCCTGTTCGTCGCGCTGACCGCGCCCGACGTGGTGTGCCCCGACCGTCGTCATCGTGTGCTGCCGCTGATCTTCGCCCGGCCGCTCGTGGGCTCCGACTACGTCCTCGCGAAGGTGGGGGCGATCGGCACGATCCTGTTCGCGTTCGGCCTCATCCCCCAAGTCGTGCTCTTCGTCGGTCAGATGCTGGTGAGCAAGGGGGCGCTCAACTACTTCACCGACAACGCGGAAGTGCTCTGGAAGGTGCCGATCGCGGTGTTGCTGCTCGCCGTGTACTACGCGGCGATCGGCGTCGCGGTGTCGTCATTGACGAGCCGGCGCATCGTCGCGGGCGTCGCGATCCTCGCGCTCGCGCTCGTGCCGTCCGTCATCACCGGCATCCTGCTCGACAGCGGCGACCGGAACGGCACAGGCGTCCTCGCGGTGCTCAACCTGCTCGCACTCCCCTTGCACCTGCGCGACCTCGTCTTCCTCGGGCACACGGACCCCGAGGGCCCCCTGAACGGCGTGCACTACGGCGGCCTCCTCGCCGTCATCGTCTACTGCGTCGTGCTCGCGACATCCTTCGGGATCCTCTTCGCCCGGTACCGGCGGCCCGAGGGATGAGCGACATGAGCGCGCTGCCCCCACCCGACCCGGCGTTCGCTCCCGACGCCACCGTCGTGGTGCGCGACCTGTCTGTCTGGTTCGGGCCGAAAGTCGCGCTGTCCGAGCTCAGCTGCTCGTTCGGTCCGGGTGTCACTGGGCTCCTCGGGCCGAACGGCGCTGGAAAGACGACCTTGATGAGGGCGATGACCGGCCTCCTCGGACCGAACACCGGCGACGTGCGCGTGCTCGGCGCCGACCCTCACGTCGACCGAGAGGTGCAACGCTCGCTCGCACTCGTACCGGAGGACGAAGCAGTGCCCCCCGTGCTCACTGCGCGGCAACTGGTGCAGTACGTCGCGGACCTGCACGGGGTCGCCGATTCGACCGCGACCGACCGCGCGCTCGACACGGTGAGCCTGCTCGACGTCGCGGACCGTCGCGTCGGGGGGTTCAGCAAGGGCATGCGGCAGCGCACGAAGATCGCTGCGGCGCTCGTGACCGATCCGAAGGTGCTGGTGCTCGACGAGCCACTCAACGGCGCGGACCCGGTACAGCGCGCACATCTGATCACGCTCTTCCGGACGCTCGGGGAGGAGGGCCGCACCGTCATCGTCAGCTCGCACGTCCTCCACGAGGTCGAGCGACTCGCCGAGCGCCAGATCGTCCTCGTCCGCGGACGGCTCGCCGCGGCGGGAGGTCATCGGGCGATCCGGGACGCGATGGCAGACCGCCCCCGCCGCGTCCTCATCCGCACCCCTGCCCCCCGAGCGCTCGCGGCCGTGCTGCTCGAGCTCGACGTCGTGAGCAGCGTCTCGATCGACGACTCGAGCCTCGTCATCGCGTCGAACCGGGCGCGCGACGTGGCCGTCGCGTTGCCGCGGCTCGCTCGATCGATCGACGCGCGGCTCGAAGAGGTGCGGCCGCTCGACGACTCGCTCGAGAGCATGTTCCGGGAGCTGGTCACATGAGCGCCGGCACGGCCGCGCTCCGCTACGCGGTGCGCGTCTCGATCCCGCCGAAGCGGTGGTGGACGCTCGCGTTGCCGTGCGCCGGCGCGGTCGTCCTGGCCTTGCTCTCACTCACGTCCGACGCCCCTGCGAAGGACGTCTTCCCGCACGTCGCCGATGTCGGGCTGTTCGCGCTGCTGATCCCGATCGGGTGCCTCGTGATCGGTGACGCGGTGCTCGGCGCCGAGATCCGCGCGGGCACGTTCCACTTCACCTGGCTCACACCCGTGCCGATTCGCACGATCGTCCTCGCCCGCTGGTTCGGCGGGTGGTTGATCGCGCTCGCCACACTGGTGCCGGCGGTCGTGCTCGCCGCCTTTGCCGGCGACCACTCGGCGAGCGCGTGGCCGCTCGCAGTCGCGACGGCGGCCGGTTCCGCGGCGTACCTCGCGCTGTTCGTGCTCATCGGGTGCGTCACCAAGCGCGCCGCCGTGTGGTCGCTCGCAGTCGTGTTCCTCGTCGAGCGACTGCTCGGAGCCGCGCTCTCGGGCATCGCCCAGCTCTCGCCGATGTGGGTGTCGCGCTCGGTGTACGCGGGGCTGTGCGACGACGCGTCATTCCTTCTCCGCGACGGCGTGCCGAGTGGTTGGGCTGGGGTGGTGCGCCTCGCCCTCCTGACTGTGGTCTTCCTCGCGCTGTCCATCTGGCGTCTGCGTCACCTCCGCCTCGCCGGCGCCGCCGACTGACTTTCCGCTCGGGTTACTGCTGGTAGCCCTCGACGGTCCGCGGGTCGCGGGTCGTCGCCGCGTTCGGGTCGTCGCCGAACTCCCGGCGCGCTCGCCGCTGACGGAGCAGGTCCCAGCACTGATCGAGCATCTTCTCGATGCTGGCGAGGCGTTCCCTGTCGACGCTGTCGCCTGCGCTGCGCAGGGCGTGCTCCTCGTCGACCAGGTTCTCGATGAATTGGAGGATCTCTGCGTCGTCCATGACTGCATTCCCTATCACCCGCCGGCTGACACGATGGCAGTCGTGAGCACGGACCCGCGAGACGCTGCCCGGGCGATCGTCGCCGACATGACCGAGGACGAGAAGCTGGGGTGCCTCGACGGCGATGCTCCGTTCTGGGCCGGCCTCGCGTACCTGGGGCGAGGCGGCTACCACAGGAGCCCGTTCTACGCCGCCCGTGTCGAGCGGCTCGCCCTGCCCGGCTTCGCGTTCAGCGACGGTCCGCGTGGCGTCGTGGTCGATCGCGCGACCTGCTTCCCCGTGAGCATCGCGCGCGGCGCCACTTGGGACGTCGACCTCGAGGAGCGGATCGGCGACGCGATCGGTCGCGAGCTGCGGGCGATCGGCGCCGACTTGTACGGGGGCGTCTGCGTGAACGTGCTCAGGCATCCGGCGTGGGGGCGCGCGCAGGAGACCTACGGCGAGGACCCGATGCACGTCGGTGAGATGGGCGCAGCGCTCACACGCGGCATCCAGCGCCACGCGATGGCGTGCGTGAAGCACTTCGCGTGCAACTCGATGGAGAACGCTCGCTTCCGCGTCGACATCCAAGTGGACGAAGC
>DATKAS010000350.1:0-8846 GCA_035497855.1 Acidimicrobiales bacterium | reverse complement strand
TTCGGGCGTGCCGTCCGGGAAACCCTCGGCGCGGCGTTCCTCGAGCGCGAGCTCGAGGCCGTGCTCGTCGAGCGCGTCCTCCATCACTGCGATGCGAGTGCGGTGGAGCAGCAGCCACGCGTAGATCAGTGTGAAGACGACGAACCCGAGGAAGAGGGTGAACAACATGGTCCCCTCGATCTGCACCTGGAGGTCGCGACGGAGCACGGTCGCATCCTGGTGCAGCGTTCGCCACCACTCGACGGACTGGTGCACGATCGGGACGTCGATGAAGGCGATGATGCCGAGGATCGCGGCACGCTTGGCCCGCACATGCGGGTCGGCAGGCATGCGTCGCAACGCGAGGTAGCCGAGGAAGAGCACGAAGAGGAGCGCCGTGGTCGTGAGGCGCGCGTCCCACGTCCAGTAGACGCCCCACGAGAGGTGACCCCAGATCATCCCGGTGGCGAGCGTGATGGCGGTGAACAAGACGCCGATCTCGGCGGAAGCGCCCGCGATGCGATCCCACGTGAGCGACCGCGTCCGCTTCCAGAGGTAGAACACGCTCGCGAGCGCCGTGACCCCGAACGCGAGGTAGGCAACCCACGCAGCGGGCGCGTGGATGTAGAGGATGCGCACCGTGTCGCGCTGCACCTCGTCCTCGGGCGTGCCGATCAGACCGAGGAACACGAGGAGCGCGGTGCCGGCGAGGCACACGATGCCGAGCGCGCGCGTGGCCTTCGTGCCCGTGGTCGTCACGCTCGCCGCGCTGATCGTCGTCTCGGCCTGCTGGTCCATCATCACGATTCCTCGAGGAGCGGTCCGAAGGCAACGAGCCCGAGCGCGAGGTACACGAGTGCGAAGACGCTGAGGAGCCCGACCCATGGCCAACCATCCGACGGTGACCCGGAAAGAGCTGCCTCGAACGCCCTCGTGGACCCGATGAGCACCGGCGCCACCACCGGGAGCAAGAGCAACGGGAGCAGGGTCTCCCGCACCCTCAACCCGGCGGCGAGGACGCCGTACAACGTACCGGCGCTGGCGAGACCGGCGGTCGCGGCGAGGGCGGTCAGGATCAGCAACCCGGCGCTGTCGAGCGAGGCGTCGTAGAGCACGACGACGCCCAGCAGCAGCAGCACCTCGAGTCCGAGGAGCTCGAGGGCGATGGCCGCGGCCTTTCCCAGGAAGATGCCAGCAGGGTCGAGGGCGGTGAGCCGGAGCGCGTCGCGGTTTCCGTCGGCGGACTCGATCGAGAAGGCCCGCTGCACGGCGAGCAGGGTGCAGAACAGCACCGTGACCCAGAAGAGGCCGGCGGTCGCTCGGGTGAGGATCCCGCGATCCGGGTCGAGTGCGAACGCGAACAGGATCAGGACGAGGAGGGCGAACGGGGCGATCTGATTCGTCGCGACGCGCGAACGAGCCTCGATGCGCAGGTCCTTGCCCGCGATGAGCGCCGCGTCACGGAACACGCACGGCCTCCGGCGACACGGGAGAAGCCTCTGGCTGCACGCGGCCACCGACGATCGTGACCGTGCGCTGCGCGAGCGGCACGGCGCGGTCGAGCTCGTGCGAGGCGATGAGCACCGTGGCACCGGCAGCCGCGGCGCGGCGCACGAGGTCGTCGACGAGGTCGCGGCCGGTCGCGTCGAGCCCCGCGTGCGGTTCGTCGAGCAGCCAGAGCTCGGGACGGCGGGCGACGAGGATGGCGAGGGCGGCCCGCCGCCGCTGCCCGGCCGAGAGCCGAGCGACGGGCACCTTCGCGAGACGGCCACCGAGGCCGAGCTGCTCGATCGCCTCCTCGGTGTCCGCGCTGCGGGCACCCGCGGCACGCGCCCAGAACCGCACGTTGTCGATGACGGTGAGGTCGTCGTAGAGGGCGGTCGCATGGCCGAGCAGGCCGACTCGCGCCCGCACTGCCTTCGGGTCGTCGGCGAGGTCGCACCCGAGCACCACCGCCTCACCCGAGCTGAGATGCGCGAGCCCGGCGCACAGGCGCAGCAACGTGGTCTTCCCTGCTCCATTGGGGCCTCTCACGAGGACGATCTCGCTCGGAGCGACGTCGAGGTCGACTCCGGCGAGCGCAGGGAAGCGCCCGAGCAGCGAGACCGCCGCGCGAAGGTGGACGACGGAGTCCATGAGCCCTGCTCACCGTAGTTGTGGGGGCGCGGAAGCGACAATGCGGGTGGCGGGTACCCTGCCTTCGTGGACGTCGACGGCGGCGGCATCGACCTCGACACGAAAGACACACCCCAGCCCGAGGGCGACGCCACGCCTCGAGACGAGCCGCCGAAGAAGCCGGCGACCCCGCGCGACTGGCGATGGGCGGTCGGCGGCTTCGGTCGAGGCCTGATCGCCCTCGGCGTCCTGATCCTGCTCTTCGTCGTGTACCAGCTCTGGGGCACGGGCATCCAAGAAGCGCGGTCCCAGAACAAGCTCGAGGACCAGTTCAACGACATCATCGCGACGGCCCCTGCGCCGAGCACCGTCCCGACGACCGTGCCGACGACGGCACCATCATCGGTGGCCGGCTCGACCACGTTGCCCACCACCACCCTCCCGCTGCCGGCCACCCCGCCCGCGAAGGTGAAGGAGGGCGACCCGCTCGCCCGCATCGAGATCCCCAAGATCGGCGTCGACAAGATCGTCGTGTCGGGCGTCGCGCTGTCCGATCTCCGGAAGGGACCCGGGCTCTACCCGTTCAGCGCGCTGCCCGGTCAGGTGGGCAACGCCGCGATCGCCGGGCACCGCACCACCTATGGCGCGCCCTTCTTCCGAGTCGACGAGCTCACCCCGGGAGACGAGATCGTCCTCACGACGGTGCAGGGGCGGTACCGGTACCTCGTCACCGAGATCAAGGTCGTGAAGCCGACCGACTTCAGCGTGCTCGACCCGACTCCCGATGCGACGCTCACGTTGACGTCGTGCAACCCTCGGTACAGCTCGCGTCAGCGCATCGTCGTGAAGGCGCGCCTCGACACCTCCGCTTCACCAGCACCACTTCCTGCGGCAACGACGTCCGTCCCGCCCGCATCGGCGGGCTCGACGCTCCCGGGTGACGACATCATCGGCGGCAACGAGACGGTCGGTGGCGGGGAGCAGAGCGCGGACAACGCCCTCGTCTCCGGCGTCGGCGACTCGTTCGGTGCGGGCTGGTTCAGCGACTCGAGCGCGTGGCTCCCGACCATCCTGTGGGGCGTCGCCGTCGCGCTGGTCGCCTTCGGGTTCTGGATGCTCGGCCGACGCTGGAAGCGCTGGCCCGCATACCTCCTCGCGGTCGTGCCGTTCCTGTTCCTCCTCTACTTCTTCTACGAGAACGTGGCTCGGCTGCTGCCGCCGAACATCTGACACGCGCTGGCATACGATCCGGCGCATGCCGGTCGATCCCGCCGCTCGACAGATCCTCGACCTCATCGACCAGATGGGCTTCAAGCTCGGGGGTGAGGGCATCGCTCCTCAGGCGCTGCGTGAGCAGATGGCCGCGATGGAGGCGATGGCTCCGGAGATGCCCGCGGTCGCGTCGAGCGAGTGGAAGACCATCGAAGGGATCCCCTGCCAGGTCATCGAGCCCGTGGGCGCGGGGGAGGGAGCGCTGCCGATCCTGATCTGGATCCACGGCGGCGGGTTCGTGATCGGTAGTGCCGCGAACAGCGAGGGCACCGCGCGGCGGTTGGCCAACGGCGCGGGATCCATCGTCGTGAACGTGGACTACCCGCTCGCGCCCGAGTCGAGGTTCCCTGCGCAGCCGACGGCCTGCAACGCAGTGGCGAAGTGGGTCGTCGAGCACGCCGCGGAGCTCGGGGGCGATGCGTCGCGGATCGCGGTCGGTGGCGACTCGGCGGGCGGGAACCTCAGCGCGATCGTGGCGAACAACGTGGCGGGCATCTGCTACCAGCTGCTCGTGTACCCGGTCGTCGACATCACGATGTCGTTCCCGTCGATCAAGGAGAACGCCGAGGGCTATCTCCTCACGAAGGAATCGATGGACTGGTTCATGAGCCACTACTACGACGAAGGCACCGACGTGACGCAGCCACTGCTGTCACCGCTCTTCGCCGGCGACGAGGTGCTCGCCAAGGCACCGCCCGCGCACGTGATCACGGCCGAGTTCGATCCGCTGCGTGACGAGGGCGAGGCCTACGCCGAGAAGCTCCGCAGCCTCGGGGTCCCCACCACGAACACGCGCTACGACGGGCAGATCCACGGCTTCTTCTCGATGGTGGGCATGATGCCGGCGGCCGAAGCCGCACAGTCGGAGTCGATCACCCTGCTGAAGCAGGCCTTCACGCGATGATGACGACGACGTCGCCCTCTTGGATCTTGTCGTCGGGCGCGACCCTGATCTCGCTGACCGTGCCCGCCAACGGCGAGACGACCGGGATCTCCATCTTCATCGACTCGAGGATGACGAGCTCGTCCCCCTCGTGCACCTGCGCGCCGACCTCGGTGCGCACCTGCCAGACATTGGCTGTGATCTCGGCTCGAACCTCGGTCGCCATCTGAGCGAGACTAGGGCTCCCTGGGGAGCGTGGGGCCGACCGGAGGGGGGACGATGGATCTCAACGGACGCAACGTGCTCGTCACCGGAGCGTCCCGCGGCATCGGCGAGGCAGTGGCTCGCCGGTTCGTCGCGGGCGGCGCCCACGTCGTCGGCGTGGCCCGCAACGCCGAGCTGCTGTCGAAGGTCATGGCCGACGTCGGCGGCACCGCGATGGCGGCCGACCTCGCCGACCCCGCGCAAGTGGACGGGCTCGTCGCTCGGATCGAGAAGGACAGTGGCCCGATCGACGTCCTGGTCAACAACGCGGGCCTCGACATGGCCGGCGCACTGGTCGACACGAAGCCCGAGGACATCCGCACGATCCATCAGGTCAACCTCGTCACGCCGATCGAGCTCTGTCGCCAGGTGCTCCCCGGCATGTTGCGCAGAGGCCGCGGCCACATCGTGAACGTTTCGTCGCTCGCCGGCGTCGCGGGCTTCTCGGGCATGACGAGCTACTGCTCCACGAAGGGCGGGCTCACGAACTTCACCGGGGTGCTGCGGCTCGAGCTCAAGGGCACACCCATCGGCACGACGCTCGTCGAGCTCGGCCCGATCCCCACCGACATGCTGGAGCACGTGAACGACTTCGCGCCGACCCGCAAGTCCTTCGATCGCTTCTACAAGCTGCAGCTCCTCGTCGACGTGCCCCGGGAGCAGGTTGCCGACGAGATCGCCGGTGCCGTGCAGCGCGGCAAGCGTCATGTGCGCATCCCCAAGCGCGCGCTCACGTTCCCACTGTTGAACGAGGCGCCCCGACGCATCGTGGAGACGCTGCTCGTCGGCGTGCGCAGCCGCCCCTAGTCCACCTCTGTCACACCGGCAGCACGCCGTGCTTGCGCCACGGACGATCGACGTGCTTCGTGCGTGACACTTGCAAGCCCTTCCAGATCGCGAAGCGAGTCTCCGCGGGATCGATGACGTCGTCGACGTGCGCGTGCCCTGCCGCGATGTAGGGGTCGATGTTCTTCCGCAGCTCCTCGGCCATCGCGATGCGCGCCGCGTCGCGCTCCTTCCCCTCGGGGATCGCTTCGAGCTGTTTGCGCATGATGATGTTGACCATGCCGTCGGGCCCCATCACCGCTATCTCCGCGGTCGGCCAGATCGCGATGTAGTCGCACTCGTACGCCGTGCCGTTCATCACGAAGTACCCCGCGCCGTACGACTTGCGCAGCACGATCGAGACCTTCGGCACCGTCGCCTCTGACACCGCGAACAGCATCTTCGCCCCGTGCCGGATGATGCCCTGCTTCTCGACTGCCGAACCGACGATGAAGCCCGGCACGTCGTGCAAGAACACGAGGGGGATGTTGAACGCATCGCAGAGCCACACGAAGCGCGCGGCCTTGTCGGCGGCGTTCACGTCGAGCGCGCCGCCGAGCACCATCGGCTGACTCGCCACGAAGCCGACCGGCTGGCCGCCGACGCGGGCCAGCGCGGTGACCAGGTTGCGGGCCCACGCCGGCTTCATCTCGAACACTTCTCCGTCGTCGGCGAGCACGTTGAGCACCTTGCGCATGTCGTACGCACGTCGCGGCGCGGTGGGCACGATGTCGTACAGCTCCTCGCAGCGGCGGTCGACGGGATCACTCACCTCACGGACCGGCGGCTGCTCTTGGTTGTGGCTCGGGAAGAAGGAGAGGTACGAGCGAACGACAGCGAGGCAGTCCTCGTCGCTCGCGACCTCGAGGTCGGCGACGCCGCTGATCTTGGTGTGCACCTCGGAGCCGCCCATCTCCTCTTCGGTGACCTCTTCGCCCGTGGCGGCCTTCACGAGATGGCGCCCGCCGAGCGCCATCGACGACGTGCCCTTCACCATCGGGATGAAGTCCGCGAGGGCGGGGATGTACGCGGTGCCCGCCGCGCAATGGCCGAGCATGGCGGCGACCTGCGGGACGACACCGCTCATCGTCACCTGCTCGCGGAACAGATGCCCCGCCTCGGCGAACGTGGAGCCGGTCGACGCCTGGATGCGAGCCCCGGCGGAGTCGAGGAGCCAGACGATCGGGATGCGTTGCCGCAGCGCGACCTCACGGAGACGCTCGGTCTTGTGCTCGCCGACCTGACCCATCGATCCGGCCATGACAGTGAAGTCGTAGGCGCAGACCGCGACGCGACGACCCTCGATCTTCCCGACGCCCGCAACCATGCCGTCGGCGGCGAGGTAGCCCTTGTCGGCCGCGAGGGCCGGATCCATCGAGTCCGCGAGCTGACCGAACTCGACGAACGTGCCCGGGTCGAGCAACAAGGCGATGCGCTCGCGGACAGGGAGCTTCCCCATCGACCGCTGCCGGTCGAGCAGCGCAGGGCCACCCATGCCGAGCGCCTTCTCGCGACGCTCTTCGAGGTCCGCGACGAGCGGCTTCCAATCGTGCAGGTTGGGCTGGTCGGTCATGTCAGCGTCCTGTCCAGACGGGGTCACGCTTCTCGGCGAACGCCTTGATGCCCTCGGCGGAGTCCTCCGTCTGGGTGACGATCGTGAGCAGTGGGTGCAGGAGGGCGAGGGCGTCGGCGGCGCTCTCGTCCCACACTCGATAGAACGCGTCACGCCCGAGCTTCACGATCGATGGGGACTTGCTCGCGAGCGTCGCCGCCAGCTCGGCAACCGCGGCGTCGAGCTCGTCGGGCGCCACCACCTGGTTCACGAACCCGATGCGCTCCGCTTCGGCGGCAAGGACCCGACGCCCCGTGAGCATCAGCTCGAGCGCCTTCTTCGGCGGCATCGATCGCATCATGGGGACGGTGATCATCATCGGCCACAGACCGACGTTGATCTCCGGCGTGCCGAACTGCGCGGTGTCGTCGGCAACGACGAAGTCGCACATCAGCGCGACGCCGAAGCCGCCGGCGAGCGCGAAGCCGCGCACCTTCGCGATCGTCGGCTTCCCCATCGCCCACACCTCGTGGAACACGCGGGCGAGCTCGCCGCGCGCGTCGTGCAGCTCCGCGAAGCCGGCTCCTTCGGACATGCCCGAGAGGTCAGCACCGGCGCTGAACGCCTTGTCGCCCGCACCAGTGATCACGACCACCCGCGCTTCGGCGTCGTCCTTCGCCTGCGCGCACGCCTGGCGCAGCTCGGACATCACCGACCACGAGAGCGCGTTCCGCCGCTCGGGCCGGTTGATGGTGATCGTCGCGACGTGGTCGGCGACGTCATAGAGGAGGGACTCGTAGCTCACGGCCGCACCGTACCGCTGCAGGTCCTCGGCGACTTCCCTACCATTGCTCGATGCGGTGGAAGCGGGCGGCGGCGCTCCTGTGCTTCGCGGTCACGTTCGTCGCCCTGCTGCCTGGCATCGCATCCGCACAGGCCGCGCCGGCTCCGGCTCCTGCCCCGCCGGCATTCCCCGCACTTCCCGACGGCTCGGGCGCGGGACGTCGTGTCGTCTACAGCAACGGATCCCAACGGGTGTGGCTCGTGGGCGACGACGGCATCGCGTTCGACTCCTGGCTCGTCTCGGGTCGGCGGGGCGTGCCACGACCCGGCGTGTACGCCGTGTATTCGCGTTCGGCGGTGTCGAGCGCACACAACGGCTCGGTCACGATGCAGTACATGGTGCGGTTCGCGCGCGGCCGCACCCTCGCGATCGGCTTCCACTCGATCCCGGTGCGACGCAACGGCTCGCCGATCCAGACCCTCGCGCAGCTCGGCACGTACCGCAGCTCTGGTTGCGTGCGGCAGCGCGTCGAGGACGCCGCGAAGATGTGGGGCTTCGCCGACCTCGGCACCCCGGTCGTCGTCGTCGCGTGATCCACTGAACGCGCGAAGGCCGGCAGTACCGTGACATCGGCATGTGGCTCCCAGTGGCGATGCTGGTCGGAGGGCTCCTCGTCGGCCTCGTGGCCGGCGGTCACTGGCGCGCCGTGCGCTCGACTCGCGTGCGCCTCTGGCCGATCGGTGTGCTCGGCCTCGCGTGCTCGATCCTCCCGTGGATCGGCAGCTCCGACAAGACCACGGGGTTCATCGCCCTCGGCTGGGTGCTGCTGATCGCGTTCGCGCTCCGCAACTGGCGCATGACCGGGATGGTCATCGTCGCGATAGGGCTGACCTGCAACCTCGCCGCACTCGCGGTGAACAAGGGGATGCCCGTGCGTGCGAGCGCGGCCGAGAAGGTGGGCCTCACCCACCTCGGCCCGGGCCGCCGGCTCGCCGAGCCTGATGACCACCTCGAAGCGCTGACCGCGATCATCCCGATCCCCGCGCTCGGCATCGTCGTCACGTTCGGTGACCTGATCGCGCTGGTCGGCCTCGCCGACGTCGGCTTCCGGCTGGCGCGCCGCCCGGCGCACCGCCACTCACGGGCGCGCGGTCCACTCTGGGCGCACGCCG
>DATKAS010000349.1:0-3215 GCA_035497855.1 Acidimicrobiales bacterium | reverse complement strand
CGCCGCGATCGCAGCTGATCGAGCGAGGGGGTGGGAATCGCGATCGCCCGATTTCCACGAGTGGCAGTGCGCGTTCGCGACCGACTTCTCCTACACGTCGGGCTGAGGTCTCATCCCCAAGCGACCGGCATCGTGAGGAGGCCGCGGAACGCCCAGCCACCAATGCGCACATCGCCGTCCATCCGAAGATCGGGCCACCGCTCGAACAGGGCCGGCAGCGCGACGTCCGCGACCATCGAGCGCGCCGCAGCAGCCCCGGCGCAGAAGTGGGGGCCCGCGCCGAACACGATCGCTTTCGTCGTGCTGCGGGTGATGTCGAACCGATCTGCGTCGACGAAGTGCGTCTCGTCGCGGTTCGCAGACCCGAACATGAGGAACACGCGATCCTCCGGCTCGAGATCGACACCGTCGATCGTCCACGGCTTCGCGACCCGACGCGGCGACATCCCGATGGGCGAGATCCACCGTGTCAGCTCGTCGAAGGCGTGCACCCACGTGGCGTCGCCCCGGCGCACCATGACGAGCTGGTCGGGATGGGTGAGCAACGCCCACACGGTGCCCGCGATCGCCTTGCGGGGTTCGTTCTGCCCGCCGCTGATCGTGAGCTTCACGTTGGCGCGCACGTGCTCCTCGGGCATGCCCGCTTCGAGCATCACCGAGAGCAGCGACGGGTTCGGCTTCGCCCGGACGACGGGAAGCATGTCGTCGATCGCGGCGTCGATCGCGGCTGTCGCCTCGTTGCATCGCCGCTCGACTTCGGGGTTGCCAACGTAGTTCGCGATGCCTTCGATCATCGCCTGCGACCAGTCGTCCATCTCCTCGTAGCGCACGTTCGTGAGCCCGGTCATCGACTTGAGGCACTCGGCCGACAGTGGGAGAGCGAACGCCTCGATGAGGTCGGCCTGGGCCGCGTCGGGAAGCGCGGACAGCACGCGATCCGCATGAGCCCGGAACTCGGCTCGCCAGACGGCGGCGACAGCGGCAGGCGCGATCGCCGGGGCATAGACGTTGCGCTCGGCGGTGTGGGCGGCACCGTCCTTGCGCATCATGTTCTGACCCATGAGCCGGTTCATCAGCCCGGCGGGCTGGTCGGACGACAGCACGTCGACCCGCTTCTCCATGTTCGCGATGTCGTCACGCCGGGTCAGCAACGTCGCGCCGAGCTCGGGAACGAACGCGACCGGCGCCTCGGCCCGCATGCGCGCGAGCGCGGGGTAGGGGTCGTTCCAGAAGTCGGCGACGTCGATGTGGAAGGCAGGTGCGCTCGACACAGCACCAGGCTCGCACGCGTCGGCTGCGGCGCGTTTCGGTACCGTGCGGCGTGCCCCAGCGTCTGGATGTCGACGTCTGCGTGGTCGGCGCGGGCTACGCGGGTCTCACGGCCGCGCGACGGCTCGCGCAAGCCGGCAAGTCCGTGTCCGTGCTCGAAGCGCGTGATCGTGTGGGCGGCCGCATCTGGACCGAGGAGCGGGAGGGCGGGCTCCGCGTCGATCGTGGCGGTGCCTGGCTCGCGCCGAAGCACGAAGCGATCTTCGCCCTCGCGCGTGAGGTGGGGGTCGGCACGTACAAGACCAATGTCGCCGGCGCGCACCTGCTCATCGGCGAGGGAAAGACCCGCCGGTACACCGGTCTGATCCCGAAGATCAGCCCCCTCGCAGTCGGGACGATCGCGTGGGCGCAGCTGCGCCTCGACCGCCGAGCGAAGACGGTCCCGCTGGACGCGCCCTGGACCGCTGCGAAGGCCGGGGAGTGGGACCAGCTGTCCGTTGCGTGGTACCTCGAGCACACCGGCATCCGCACGACCCTTGCTCGCGACCTCTTCGACATGGCCGTGCGCGGCCTCTTCGCGGGCGATCTCGACGAGGTCTCGTACCTGAACCTCCTGATGCTCGTGCGCGGGCACGGCAGCATCAACACCCTGTTCTCGATCGAGGACGGGTCGCAGGAGAACCTCGTCGAGGATGGCGCGGGCTCGATCGCGATGCGCGTCGCCGATGAGCTGGGCGATGCCGTGCAACTGCGCGTGCCTGTCCGCGCAATCGCTCAGCACGACGATCACGTCGTCGTCGATGCCGAGGATGTGTCAGTGGGAGCGCGCCACGTCATCGTGGCTGTGCCTCCCGCTCTCGCGCTCGAGATCGCGTTCGAACCGGCGTTGCCCGACGACCGCGCGACGCTCTATCGCAACGCGATTGCCGGCCCGGAGGCAAAGACCATCGTCGTGTACGACGAGCCGTTCTGGCGCGCGGACGGCCTGAGCGGTCAGGCGTCCGAACCCCGGACGGCGTCGGAGGTGACCATCGACGCGTCGCCCAGCACGGGCACGCCAGGGGTGATCGCTTCCTTCACGTTCGGCCCGGTCGCGGAGCAGTTCCACGCGCTCGATCCCGCTGAGCGTCGAACGGAGGTGATCGCTTCCTTGGTGCGGCGGTTCGGCCCCCGAGCGTCGACGCCTGTCGACTACGTCGAGACTGCATGGTGGACCGAGCAGTGGACACGCGGCTGCTCGATGGCGCACTTCTCCCCGGGCATCCTGACGCGGTACGGGCACCTGTTGCGCGAGCCGTGGGGCCGCGTGCACTGGGCCGGGACCGAGACGTCGACGACCTCGCACGGCGCGATCGACGGGGCCGTGCGCTCAGGGGAGCGGGCGGCGAATGAGGTGCTCGACGCGACCTGACGGGCGGCGACGAACGTTCAGCGCTTCGACATGTCGACGGCGCGGATGCGCGTCGGGTTGATCGTCACCACGTAGCGAACCTCGCCCGGCTTGTCCAGCTTGCGAAGGTCTGCACCGCCGTACTTCGCACCGACGCGATCCGCGAACACGTAGTCGGGATCGGCGACGAGCGCAGCGTCGCCCCTGATCTCCAGGTACCGGTGCGGCGCGGCCGTGTCGATGATCAGGACGCCGATTGCAGGGTTGGCGAGCAGGTTCTTCGTCTTCTGGCGGGCACTGCAGAGCGAGATCTTGACGGCTCCGTCCTCGGCGAGGAACCACACCTCGCTCTGTTGTGGTCGACCGTCATCGCCGACTGTCGCGAGTGTCGCGACCTGCGCGTCGAGAAGGTCGCGATGGCTCTCAGGGATGCTCTGCATCGTGCCGTGCTATCACGAGACCGTGGCCGGTGCCTTCGTGCGCCGGCGGACGGGGAGGCGCAAGATGTCGCGCACGGTCGAGGTCAGCTCGGCGCGCAGGACCTCGTGCGGGCTGT
>DATKAS010000348.1:0-16969 GCA_035497855.1 Acidimicrobiales bacterium | reverse complement strand
GTCGGCCGGTCCACGCCGCATGCTTGCAGCCAAGTAGACAGGTCGGCGTGACCATCGAGGTCGATGTCGCGGCTCCTGATGGGAGGACGCTGCACGCCTACGACGCGGGAACCGGCGGACCCGATGCCCTCGCGATCGTCTGGCATCACGGCACGCCGAACATCGGCCTTCCTCCGGAGCCACTCTTTGCTGCCGCGGATCGGCTGGGGTTGCGGTGGGTCTCGTACGACCGGCCGGGCTACGGCGGTTCGACGCCCCACCCCGACCGTGACATCGCGTCGGCCGCTCGTGACGTCCTGGCGATCGTCGACTCGTTGGGCATCGATCGCTTCGCTGTGATGGGGCACTCGGGCGGAGGTCCACACGCGCTCGCGTGTGCGGCGTTGCTCGGTCGGCGCGTCGTCGCCGCAGTCAGCGTGTCGGGGCTCGCGCCCTTCGGAGGCGAAGGTCTCGACTGGTTCGGCGGGATGTCAGAGGCGGCCGAAGCGTCGTTGCGAGCAGCGGCACGAGGTCGCGCCGCGAAGGAGGCCTTCGAGGCGTCGAACGTCGCCGACGACCCAGGGTTCATCCCTGCCGACCTCGAGGCGTTCCAGGGTGCGTGGGGTTGGTTCGGCAAGGTCGTCGGCCCCGCGCTCGCGGCCGGCCCGAGCGCGCTCATCGACGACGACCTCGCGTACGTCCGACCCTGGGGCTTCGATCCGGTGTCGATCTCGGTCCCGGTGCTCTTTGTCCACGGCGGAAGCGATCGCATGGTGCCGAGCTCGCACAGCGTGTGGCTCGCGAGCCGTTGTCAGGATGCGGAGCTGCGCGTCTCACCCGACGACGGGCACATCTCGATCCTTCGAGGTGCCGACGCCGCCCTCGAGTGGGTCACGCTGCAAGTCCGCTGAGTGCGTTGGCTGATACCGCGATCGGTCACCCGACGAGCGCAGCGGCGGCGGCGCCCATCAGGTCGAGGAAGTTGTCGCAGTAGAAGCGCTGCTTCGCGTGCTCGTCGGTGTCCGCGAGCGAGGCTTCGAATCGCTCGATCGGCCGGCGGCCACCCTCGACGTGCGGGTAGTCGCTCGAGAAGAGGCACACCTCGGGGCCCGACTGCTCGATGATCCACCCCACGTCCTCGGTGGGGTACGGCGTGGCCCGCACCTGGCGCTGCACGTACTCCGTCGGTCGCATCGACAGCGCGCGCAGCCGCTCCTCGTGCCGTGCGAACGCGTCGAACGCGGCCTCCATCTGGCGCGTCCAGGACGGCATCCAGATCGCACCCTGCTCGATGACGCCGAACTTCAGATCGGGGAAGCGCTCGAGCACGCCGTCGAAGATCATCGTCGCGAGCGTCTGCATCGGCGGGCCGGGGATGCCCATGTAGTCCACCGAGCGGAAGTTCTCCTCGCCACCGTGGAAGTCGGGCGGGATCGGCAGGCCGTTGCGGAAGTAGCTGCGGTCGATGAGGTCACCGGTGCCGCCGACGTGGAACACGATCGGGATGCGCGCCTCTTGCGCGCGGGCCCATACGCCGTCGAGCCCGACGTGGCTGGGGGAGTGGCCCGGCGGGCATCCGGAGGCGATGAGCAACGCCGCCGCGCCCATCTCGATGGCCTCGTCGGTCATCGCGGCCGCATCGTCGAGCGAGCAGAGCGGCACGTAGCAGGTGGCGAGCAAGCGAGGGTCGGCTGCGCAGAACTCGACGATGCCGCGGTTGTGTGCGCGTGCGGCACCGAGAGCGAGCTCGATGTCCCCCGAGTGCTCCCAGTCGCGCAGCCGTCGGTTGTGGAACGTGTTGAACACGAGCTGGCTGGCGAAGCCGAGCAGGTCGATCGCGCGGCCACGGTCCTCGGCGAGGAAGGAGCCCGTCGCGGCGAAGTTCTTGCGGTTCATGATCTCGCTGGCTTCGACCGCGGTGTACTCGTCGGAGCGGTGCTTGTCTGCCAGCCGGGCGAACGCCGCTTCGAGGTCGCGCAGCTGCTCCTCCGGATCACCCGTCTGACGGAGCTCGTTCCCGCCCGCGTACTTCAGCGGCTCGATGCGCTCGCGAATCGACGGGTCGGCGTGCTCGACGAGCCATCCAGGGGTCTCCATGATGTGGGCGTCGGCGTCGTGGACGACCCGCCCTGTCGAGTTGTACGCCATCGCTCAGCCCTCCGGTGCCGGCCCGTCGACGTTGATCGTCGGCGCGCCGCGCCCCGCGCGAACGACGATGAGGTGGCTCTGCTCGTGGCCATGGTTGCTCTCACGATGGATCGCACCCTTGGGCACATGCAGGAAGTCGCCCTCCTGCGCGTCGATCACCTCACTGCCAGCCACGCCCGACTCCATCCGCAGCGAGCCGTGCGCGACGTAGATCGACGTCTCGTACTCGCCGTGATGGTGCCAGCCCGACGACATCCCCGGCTCGGTCCGGACGAAGCCAGCCCACAGCCCGTCGACCTCGATCGCCCGCTCGCGAGTCATGCCAGGTGTCGGATCGGCCTCGACCCGTTCGTTCGGGGTGATGTGCTTGACGGGATCGGACTCACGCATGACGCGGAGTCTTCCGCGAGACTGCGCCGATGTCGACCCTCGGCAACACCGACCTCACTCGGTGCACCGCCACGGAGCTGCTGTCGCTCTATCGCGGTGGCACGGCGTCGCCCGTCGAAGCGACCACGGCGGTGCTCGAGCGCATCGAGCGGGTGAATCCCGCGATCAACGCGTACTGCTTGGTCGACGCCGACTCCGCATTGGCGTCCGCGCGGGAGAGCGAGGCCCGATGGCAGCGCGGCGAGCCCATCGGCCCGCTCGACGGTGTGCCGACCTCCATCAAGGACCTGATCCTGACGCGGGGATGGCCGACGAGGCGGGGCAGCTTCACCGTCGACCCAGATCAGCCGTGGGAGGTCGACGCGCCATCGACGGCGCGCTTGCGCGAGGCGGGTGCGGTCTTCGTCGGCAAGACCACGACGCCCGAGTTCGGCTGCAAGGGCGAGACCAACTCGCCGATGACCGGCATCACCCGAAACCCGTGGGACACGACCAAGACGAGTGGTGGCTCGTCAGGCGGCACGGCAGCGGCAGTTGCCGCGGGTCTCGCGCCGCTGAGCATCGGGAGCGACGGCGCGGGATCGGTGCGCATCCCCGCAGCGTTCTGCGGCAACTTCGGGTTCAAGGGCAGCTTCGGCCGCGTGCCCGCGCACCCGTTGTCGCCATTCGGCACGGTGTCGCACATCGGTCCGCACACGATGAGCGTCGGCGACGGCGCGTTGATGATGAACGTGCTCAAGCAGCCCGATGCACGCGACTGGACATCGCTCCCTCCCGATCCGACCGACTACCTCGACGGCATCGACGCGGGGATCGCTGGGCTGCGGGTGCTCTTCTCACCGACGCTCGGCTACGCGGGTGTCCACCCCGAAGTCGCGGACGCTGTCGCCGCCGCGGCGAAGCAGCTCGAAGCCCTCGGCGCGCACGTCGAGGAAGGTGACCCTGGCTTCGACGATCCGCTCCCGATCACGACCGGGCTGTGGTTCACCGGTTCGTGGACGCTGTGGAACACGCTCACGCCTGCCCAGCAGGAGGTGACCGATCCCGACTTCGCGGCGGAGGCCCGCCTCGGGTCGGAGATGAGCAACCTCGAGGTGCAGCGACTCGTGCTCCGACGTGGCGACCTCGGCTCGATGATGCGCCAGCTCATGCAGCGGTACGACCTCCTCGTCACACCCTCGGTCGCGGTTCCCGCGTTCGAGGCCGAGCCGGCGGGACACTCCGAGATGACCCCGGAGAACATGCTCGGGTGGACGCCGTTCTCGTACCCGTTCAACCTCACGCAGCAGCCCGCGTGCACGATCCCGTGTGGGCTCACGCGCGACGGCCTCCCCATCGGGATGCAGATCGTCGGGCCGATGTTCGCCGACGCCCTCGTGCTGCGCGCCGCCCGCGCCTACGAGCAGACCCGCCCGATCCCGCGCCCGCCCCTCCCCTGACCGTCTGACGCGCAAACTGCGCCACTTCTGACGCAGTTTGCGCGTCAGAAACCGCGACGGCGCGAGCGGGGGCGGGTGAACGACGCCAGGCGTCAGTCGGGCAGCAAGGGCACCATGAACCCGGGGTCGTGGCCGAGCTGGCCGGCGCGGCTGACGGCGGCCGAGCCGAAGCGGTCGCGGACCTCGTCGAGCGCGGCGTCGAGCCGGCTGGCGGTGCGGCGAGTGAACGGCAGCGGCAGCTGCACCGCATCGTCGTCGTCGAGGTTCATCACGGCGACGCCGATCAGCGTGAGGCCGTGCTCTTCGATCATCGGTTGCACGTCCTCGAGCAACCCGCGGGCCGTCTCGAGGATCGGCTCGGTGCGAGCGGTCGGGCGCAGCATCGTGTGCGACCTCGTGGCGCGCGACCAGTCCTCGAAGCGCATCCGGAGGACGACCGTGCGACCGACGCGGTTGGCGGCCCGCAGTCGACGCGTCACGCGATCGACGAGACCCGCGAGCGTCGCCTCGATCTCGCCCGGTGCCTTCGCTCGCCAGCCGATCGCACGCTGTGACCCGATCGACCGTCGTCGCCGCCCGACCTCGACCGGCCGCGGGTCGTAGTTGTGCGCGAGCGCGTGGAGGTGGCGCCCCGCGTGCGGGCCGAGGATCGACATCAGCGTGGACTGCTCGAGGCGAGCGACGTCGGCCACGATGTCGATGCCGTGGTCGTGGAGCTTCGTGGCCGTCTTGACGCCGACGCCCCACAGACGCTCGACGGGCAGCGGCCGGAGGAAGTCGAGCTCGCGATCGGGCTCGACGAGCAGCAGCCCGTCGGGCTTGGCGACGCGGCTCGCGACCTTCGCGAGGAACTTCGTGCGAGCGATGCCGACAGTGATCGGAAGCCCGACCTGGTCGAGGACGCGCGAGCGCAGCCGCGTCGCGATCTCGAGGGGTGTGCCCGACAGTCGCCGCAGCCCTCCCACGTCGAGGAACGCCTCGTCGAGCGAGATGCCCTCGACGAGCGGCGTCGTGTCGTTGAAGATCTCGAACACGGCTTTGCTCGCCTCGGAGTACGCATGGAAGCGCGGCGAGACTTCGATCAGGTTCGGGCACAGCCGTCGGGCGTCGCGCCCTCCCATCGGCGTGTGGATGCCGAAGGCCTTCGCTTCGTAGCTCGCGGCGAGCACGACGCCGCCCCCGACGATGACGGGCTTGCCCCTCAGGGAGGGGTCGTCACGCTGCTCCACCGACGCGTAGAACGAGTCGAGGTCGGCGTGGAGGATCGTCGCCTCGGACCGCATCGAACACATGTTCGCACACGGTTTCGACCGCGGCCAACCAAGATCACCTGCGACACTCCGCCTCGATGCTTGAGATCTCCTGTGCGTTCGCCACGTCGATGGCGACACCTGAGCACGTGGCAATCGCCGAATCGCTCGGCTACAAGCGGGCCTGGCTCTACGACTCGCCGGCGCTGTATCCCGACGTGTGGATGATGCTCGGCGAAGCTGCTCGCCGCACCTCGACGATCGAGTTGGGTCCCGGTGTCGCCATCCCATCGCTGCGTCATCCGATGGTCACTGCCGCAGCCGTCGCGACGCTCAGCGAGCTCGCACCAGGCCGCGTGAACCTCGCGGTGGGGTCCGGCTTCACGGGACGGCTGACGCTCGGGCAGAAGCCGAACAAGTGGTCGTTCGTGCGGGAGTACGTGCTCGCACTGCGCGCTCTACTCGCGGGCGAGACCATGACGTGGGAGGGCGCGAAGGTGCGCATGTTGCACCCCGACGGGTTCGGCGCGCCCCGACCGATCCGCGTCCCGATCATCCTCGGCATCGGCGGGCCGAAGGGTGAGGCCGTCGCCCGCGAGCTCGCGGACGGTGTCTTCGCCACCGGCGCTCAGCCCGGCTTCGCGCGCTGCTCGGTGCTCACCTTCGGCACGGTGCTCGACCCCGGCGAAGATCCGGGGAGTGAGCGAGCGATGTCGGCCGCTGCGCATGCGGGCGCGCTCATGTACCACGCGCTGCATCTGCGTGGCATGGCCGGGAACCTCCCCGACGGCGAGAAGTGGGTGGCCGCGCTCGAAGCCTTCCCGGAAGACGAGCGCCATCTCGCCCTGCACGAGGGGCACCTGATCGAGGCGAACGAGCGCGACAAGCTCGTGGTCACCGGCGAAACGCTTCGGATGTTCGGCCTCGCACGGGAGGCGAAAGAGTGGCGAGGACGACTCGCCGAGCTCGAAGCGGGCGGCGCGACCGAGGTCGCGTATCAGCCCGCCGGCCCTGACATCCCCACCGAGCTCGAGCGGTTCATGGCCGCGGCGAGGGGATGACGCCAGCCTGGCGCAGGGCGTTGAGGTTGTCGACGATCCCCCGCTGGTGCACGACCCGTCCTTCGGAGTCGAACGTGAGCACCGCCATCTCCTCGAACTCGAGCCGCTTCCCCGTCGGAGCGAGGGGTCCCCATTGACCTGACTGCGTGCCGGTGATCCGAAGGTGGATCGCGACGCGCCATCCCTCCGCGGTCAGCGACAGCAGCTCCTCGTGGTAGTCGGGAAACGTGACCCAGGCGCGCTCGACCGACTCGCGGATCGCCTGACGCCCGTGCGCGAGCGGAGCGAAGGGCGTGTAGTCGAACGTCACGTCGGGCGCGTACAGCTCGTCCACGACGTCGAGATGCCTGGCGTTCCACACCTCGTCGAAGAGCCGATGGACCGCAGCCCGGTGCCGTTCGCAGCGCCACGCCCGCGCCCGGCGCAAGGTGTCCTGCACGATGTCCGACTTCGCGTCCGCGTAGTCGTTCACGTCGTCCCACGCGCGCGTCGACAGCTCACGCTTCACCGCCGCATATCGGGCGCGGCCATCCTCGTCGGTGCGCAGCCAGTCGCGCAGATCGAGGTACGCGACGATCTCCGGAGAGCCTTCCCCGTACACGTGGACGTGGACGTCGCGCACGGGCGTGCGGAACATCCGGTGGCCTTCCTCTCGAACCCGCAGCTCGTATCCGGCGGCGACGAGATCAGGGCTGAACGACGGGTCGTCGTCGACGTCGGCGACCGTCACGCAGATGTCGACGATCGGCTTGGCGGCGAGCCCGGGCACCGACGTCGACCCGATGTGCTGGATGTCGAGCGCGCGGTCGCCGAGCGCGTCGAGGATCCGTGTCCGCTCGACTTCGTAGCGCTCGGGCCACGTCGGGTCGTGGTCCACGATCACGATGCGACGCACCGGCTCGAGACCCCCGACGAGCACCCGGTCGCGATCCGGGTCCGAGCCCATGCCGCATCATGCCGCGGGGTAGCGTCGAGCCGCTTGGACCACCTTCACGCGTCCACGGTCACGGTCGACGCGGTCGTCGACGCGCTCGACCGCGACGGCTACGCGATCGTCGAGGGGCTGCTCTCGCCGGCCGAGGCTGCCGCGGCGAAGGCCTCTCTGAAGCAGGTGCTCGACGAGCTTCCCTACGGCCGGAACGACTTCGAGGGCTTCGCCACGCGCCGGGTCTACGCCCTGTTCGCCAAGACCCGGGCCTTCGACCAGGACGCGACCAACCCGCTCCTCCTCGGTGTCCTCGACCGCGTGCTCGGGCACTACCAGCTGTCCGCGCCAACCGGCATCCAGATCGGCCCAGGGGAGAAGGCGCAGGTGCTGCACTACGACGCGAGCGTGTATCCGCTCCCACGCGACTTCCCCGATGTCGTCGTCAACACGATGTGGGCGCTCGACGACTTCACTGTCGAGAACGGTGCGACGCGGATCATCCCCGGAAGTCACAGGTGGGTCGATCGCCGCCCCGCGCCGGAGGACGAGGTCGTCGACGCCGTGATGCCGGCCGGCTCGGTGATCTTCTACGGCGGGAAGGTGTTCCACGGGGGCGGCGCGAACTCGACCGACACGCCGCGCCTCGGCGTCATCCTCGAGTACGTCAGCGCGTGGCTGCGACCGCAAGAGACGCATCTCCTCGCGGTGCCACGCGCTGTCGCGGCCGAGCTTCCCGAGCGGCTGCAGGAGCTCTTGGGCTACAACATCTATCCACCGTTCCTCGGCTACGTGGACGGTCGCCATCCTCGGCGCTACATCACGACGGAGGTCAGCACGTGACGACGCCCAACCACATCGACGACTACGACGCGATCACTCGGGTGATCGAGCTGTACATCCATGGCTCGGCGAACGGCGACGCGGGCAAGCTGAAGGAGGCGTTCCACGAAGACTCGTCGATGTTCGGGCACGTCGACGGCCACAGGTTCGACATGCCGATCGCTCAGTTCTTCGAGGTTGCGGCAGCCGCGCCGATGAACGTCGGAGGGAACTACCGGGCCCGGATCACCTCTGTGCAACAGACCGGCGATGCCGCAGTGGTCACACTCGCGGAGGACGGCTGCTGGGGTCAGGTGTCGTTCGTCGACTACTTCAACCTGGCGAAGTTCGGCGACACCTGGAAGATCACGAACAAGACGTTCGCGCACACGGCCGGCGAGATGCCGCCGATGGGTTGAGCGCCCTCAGAGCTCGGTGTCGAGCTTGCGGAGCCGGTTCGCGAGCGACGCCATCACCTGGAGCGCGAACGTCGGCGTCTCGTGCACGAGAAAGAGGAACTCGCGCTGATCGATCATCGCGAGCGACGTGGGTGCCGTGGCGATCGCAGTCGCGGCGCGTTTCGACTTGTCGATGAGTGCCATCTCGCCGAAGACATCGCCCTCGCCCGCCTTCTCGACCGTGTGGTCACCGATGCGCATCTCGACCTCGCCGCTGACGACGCCGTACATGTAGTCGCCGGCGTCGCCCTCGCGGAAGATCGTCTCTCCCGCTGCGACTTCCCTCGTGTGCCTCGCGTTGATGAAGACCGCCCTGACCGACGTCATGCGGCGGAGTTTGGTCCGTCGAGGTGAACGCCGAATGGCGTGCGGGAAAACGTCAGGCGTTGGCGAGGCTGCCGTAGGCGGCCATGGCGATGCCGAGCCCGCGCGTGTCGCCGAGCGTCCCTTCGCCCATTCGGTTCATCACGTATGCGACGGACATGTGGGCGTCGAGGTCGTTGATGATGAGCGAGCCGCCCCAGCCTCCCCAGAAGCACGCCCGAGGGTTCGGGCTGATCGGCAGGTCCGCCGAGTTGAGGCCGAAGTTCATGCCGAACGTGATCGGCAGCCCGAGCACGAGGTCGACGCCGCTGATCTGCTGCTCGAGGATGACCTCGCATCCCTTCGCGGAGAGAAGGCGCACACCGTTGGTCTCGCCGCCGCACGAGAGCGCGGATTGCACGAGCGCGACCGAGCGAGCGTTGCCGTGACCGCCCGCGGCCGGGATCTCCGCTCGGCGCCACGGGATCGTCCACGATGCTGAGGCGTCCATCGGCGGGTTCGCGAAGGTCTTGATCAGGATCTCGCTCGGGTTCTCGGGGATCGGGAGCGGCGGAGGAGGGATCACGAGCGCGATCCGGTCGTCGCACTCGGCAGGCGTGCCGATGTGGAAGTCAGCGCCGAGCGGTCCGGCGACCTCCTTCGCGAAGAACGTGCCCACTGACTCGCCCGAGACGCGCCGCACGACTTCGCCGACGAGGTAGCCCTGGGTGATCGCGTGGTACCCGCTTGCGGTGCCGGGCTCCCAGAACGGCGCCTGGGCTGCGAGAAGCGACGTGCACTTCTCCCAGTCGTAGAAGTCGTCTGGCGCGATCGGCTCGTTCCATCCCGACAACCCGGCCGAGTGCGCCATCAGGTGGCTGACCTCGATGTCCTGCTTGCCGTTCGCGGCGAACTCAGGCCAGTACGTCGCGACCTTGCCGTGCAGATCGAGCTCGCCCCGATCAGCGAGCATCAGCGCGCACAACGCAGTCATCGTCTTCGTGGTCGACCAGACGTTGACGATCGTGTCGCGTTCCCACGGCGTCGTCTCGGCTTCGTCCGCGTGGCCGGCCCAGAGGTCGACGACGAGCTCGCCGTCGTGCACGATCGCGACCGAGGCACCGACGTCGAGGCCCTGCTCGAAGTTGTCGGCGAACGCCTGCTTCACGCTGTCGAAGCGCGGATCACACGTGCCCTGGATGTCGACCATGGTCAAGCCCCCTTTGTGTCGAGACGCGTCGACCCTACTTCTCCGGGCCATGATGTCGGCGTGGGGATCCGTGAGGTGGTGGGGCTGTGCGCGCTCGTCTCGGTCGTCGTCGCATGCAGCGGTGAAGACGCGACGACATCGACGAGCGCTCCGAGCACGACGTCGGCGGTCGAGGCAACCCCAGTGCGGCTCGTCGACCGACCCTGCGACACCCCTGCCGCGCTCGGCCCGACGAAGTGCTACTTCCTCGAGGTGCCCGAGCACCGTGGCGTGGCTGGCTCGCGCACGATCAAGCTCTGGGTCGCGGTTGCCACGCCGCCGGACGCGCCACCCGACGCGACTCCGTTGATCTACCTCCAAGGAGGGCCGGGCGGCGATACGTCATCCATGGCGATGGCAGCCGACACGACGTGGCCGGGGTCGCCACGACCGATCGTGTACCTCGACCAACGTGGTGTCGGCCGATCCGAGCCAGACATGGCGTGTCCCGAGGTCACTCGGCCGCCCGATGCCTCGCACTCGTGGGACGAGCGGCGGGCGGCGGTCGCCCCACAGCTCGCTGCGTGTCGTGACCGGCTCGTGAAGTCGGGCATCGATCTCGACGGCTACACCACGACCGAGGTCGCAGCCGACGTCGTGGCCCTCAGGGTTGCTCTGGGCTACCAGCAGTGGATCGTCTGGGGGTTCAGCTACGGCGGACGTGTCGCGCAAGAGGTGCTCAAGACAGATCCCGACGGTGTTGCCGCGCTCTTGCTCGACAGCCCGCTGACTGCGGCGCCGGTTGGCCCCGCGGCGAAGATCGCGAACGACAAGGTCTCCACCGCGACACTCTCGGCCGCATGTGCAGCGCAGCCCTCGTGCGCCTCGGTGACTTCCGATCTCGGCGCGTCGATCGAAGCGGCGATCGCGCAGGCCAACGCCCATCCCTACACGGCGCATCCGGAGGCGAGTGACGGCACGACGATGTCGGTGTTGATGACGGGTCAAGAGGTCCAGCAGGCCAAGGTGATCGTGAGCGCTGACCCCGGCTCGGTCAGCCTCCTTCCCGCGGCCGCCACGTCGATCGCGGCCGGGGAGACGGCGACGCTCGACCTCATCGCGGCGTCGATGACGGATCCGCCCGGTGGTCCCATCGCGTTGAGCGGCGCCATCCAGTGCGCGGACGACGAAGCGGGCTTGACCGCTGCGGACAAGGCCGCGATCGACGATCCGGGTGACTTCGGCACGTTGTTCGTGCTGGCCGACTGGCCGTACTGCGACACCTGGCACGTGACGTCCGCGCCGCTACAGGCGCCGACGAGCGGCGTGCCGACGCTGATCTTCGAGGGTGGCTTCGATCCAGTCCTCCCGCCGTCGTTGGGGAGCGACATCGCGAAGACCCTCACGCGCTCGACGATCGTCACGATCCCCGCCGGCAGCCACGGAAACGCGATGGGCACGCCCTGCGCCACATCGATCAGCGGCGCCTTCCTCGACAACCCGTCCGCCCCGCTCGACACTTCGTGCGTCGCGTCGCTGCCGCAGCCGTTCGCATCCTGAGGCAGGCTTGCGGGGTGAAGCGCATCTCGCATTGGGTCGGAGGCAAGCTCGTGCCGGGCACGTCGGGCCGGAGTGGTCCGGTGTACGACCCGGCGACCGGAGTGCAGACGGGGGAGGTCGACTTCGCATCAGCCGATGAGGTCGACGCCGCCGTCGACGAAGCGACCGCCGCGTTCCCAGCGTGGCGCTCGGCCTCGCTCTCGCAACGGGCCGAGGTGCTCTTCCGCTTCCGCGAGCTGGTCGACCGCCATCGAGCCGAGCTCGCCGCCGCGATCACTGCAGAGCACGGCAAGGTCCTGTCCGACGCGGCCGGTGAGGTGGCGCGGGCACTCGAAGTCGTCGAGTTCGCGTGTGGCCTCGCGGACCATCTGAAGGGCGCGTTCAGCGAGCAGGTGTCGACTGGCATCGACGTGTACTCGATCCGTCAGCCCCTCGGCGTCGTCGCCGGCATCACACCCTTCAACTTCCCCGTGATGGTGCCGCTCTGGATGATCTCGAACGCGCTCGCGTGTGGGAACACCTTCATCCTCAAACCGTCGGAGAAGGATCCGTCGCCGTCGCTGCGCATCGCCGACCTGCTCGCCGAGGCGGGTGTGCCCGACGGCGTGTTCAACGTCGTGCACGGGGACCGCGAGGCCGTCAACGCGATCCTCGAGCATCCGGGCATCAGCGCCGTGAGCTTCGTCGGATCGACCCCGATCGCGAAGCACGTGTACGAGACGGGCACGAGCCACGGCAAGCGGGTGCAGGCGCTCGGCGGAGCGAAGAACCACATGGTCGTGCTCCCCGACGCCGACATCGATGCCGCCGCCGACGCAGCGGTGTCCGCCGCGTACGGATCCGCGGGCGAGCGCTGCATGGCCGTCTCGGTGGTGGTCGCCGTGGGCGACGTCGGTGATCCGCTCGTGTCGGCGATCGCGGATCGACTGCCGAACCTGCGCATCGGTCCCGGCACCGACCCCGACAGCGAGATGGGTCCGCTCGTCACGGGCGAGCACCGCGACAAGGTCGCCGGCTACATCGAGAAGGGCTCGGGCGCCGGGGCGACGGTCGTCGTCGACGGGCGCGAGCGCAGCTTCGAGGGCGGGGGTTTCTTCCTCGGCGTCTCGCTGATCGACAACGTCACGCCCTCGATGGACGTGTACCGCGACGAGATCTTCGGCCCGGTGCTGTGCGTCGTGCGCGCCGGGACCTATGACGAAGCCGTCCGGCTCATCGACGAGAACCCGTACGGCAACGGCGCCGCCATCTTCACGCGCGACGGCGGCGCCGCCCGCCGCTTCCAGTTCGACGTGCAAGCGGGGATGGTCGGCGTGAACGTGCCGATCCCCGTGCCCGTCGCGTCGTTCAGCTTCGGCGGTTGGAAGTCGTCGTTGTTCGGTGACCGCCACATGTACGGCCCCGACGGCGTCGACTTCTACACGCGGACCAAGGTCGTCACCGCGCGGTGGCCGGATCCGGCGACGAGTCGAGTCGATCTCGGCTTCCCCCGCACCCGCTAGGTGGTGAAGGTGTAGTTCGCCGGTGGCTGGGATCCCGTTCGCGATGTCACGGCGCGTCGAGCTCGAGGGTCGCTGTGCTTTCGGCCACAGAGGGGATGATGCGGCTCGGCAGCGCGTTCGGCATCAGGCGCCCGAACGCGTAGCCCGCCACCGCCATGATCCCAGCGGCGACGATGAACGCGAGGCTCACGCCTTGCGTGAAGGCGTGCTGTGCCGACCGAGCGAGATCGACCCCTGCGTCGCCACCGACGTGCTGCGCGACGGCGAGCGCCTGCCCGACTGACTCCTTGGCCGCGCCTTGCAGATCGGGCGGGAGCGTCGAGGCTGGCCCCTCCATCGCTGAGTGGAAGCGCGTCGCCATGATGCTGCCGAGGGCCGCGATCCCGAGCGCGGCGCCGACCTCGCGCGTCACGTCGTTCACCGCCGAGCCGACACCCGACTTGGCGAGCGGCACCGAGCCGACGATCAGCTGGCTCGCCGCCGGCATGAGCACGGCGGCGCCCATCCCGATCGGGATGATGCCGAGCGCGATCAGCCAGTAGGGCGTGTCGACGTGGATCGTGGCGAGGAGCGCAAACCCGAGCGCTCCGAGCCAGCACCCGACCCTCACCGACGGGCGCACGCCGAACCGGGCGATGATCCGCGGTCCTCGAGGGGCGACGATCACGAGCGTGATCGCGTAGGGCAGCTGGCGGAAGCCCGCCTCGAGTGGTGTGTACCCCTGCACGAACTGGAAGAACTGGGTGATCAAGAAGAACAGCCCGAACGTGCAGAGGAAGATCGTCGTGATCGCCGCCGCTCCTGTCGAGAACGACCGCACACGGAAGAGGCGGGGATCGAGGATCGGGTTCTCGATCGTGAGCTCGTAACGCGCCCACGCGAAGCCGGCCACCACGAACGCGACGAAGCCGGCGATCGTGGCGGGCGACGTCCACCCGAGCTCGGGTCCCTCGATCACCGAGAACACGAGCCCGACGAGCGCGACGACGGCGAGCAGGCTGCCGATCGGGTCGAGCGCGGTGTGGCTCGGATCTCGCGAGGTCGGGACGAAGATCATCGTGAGCACGAGCAGCGAGCCGACGACCGGCAGGCTGACCATGAACACCGAGCCCCACCAGAAGTGCTCGAGCAGCAACCCGCTGGTGATGGGGCCGAGTGCGCCGCCCACCCCTGCGAACGCGGCCCAGATCGCGATCGCCTTCGGGCGCTCCTGGATCGGGAACGAGTTGAGGATGATCGAGAGGGTCGCGGGCATGATGAGCGCAGCTCCGACGCCCATCACCGTGCGCATCGCGATGAGCTGTCCTGGGTCGTTCGCCTGGCTCGCGGCGAGCGCTGCGAGGCCGAAGATCACGAGGCCGGTCTCGAGCGCGCCCTTGCGCCCGAAACGGTCTCCCAGTGCGCCCGCCGGAAGCAGCAACCCGGCGAACACGAGCGCGTACGCGTCGACGATCCACTGCAGCTCGGTGCCTGACGCGCCGAGGTCGCGTTGGATCGTCGGGAGCGCCACGTTCAGCGCGCTGACGGCGATGACGATCGTGACGAGGCTCAGGTTGAGGATCGCGAGGATCAGCCAGCGGCGGTGGTACACCTGCGGCGGGATGCCGTGCGTGTCCTGATGCGACTGCCCCCCCGGCATCCCCGGGTTCTAGCGCGCGGTCAGCGGTCGATGCGGTGGATCCCGCGGAGCCCTGCCCACGCGAGGTCCGCGACCTGTGCGGCGAGCAGGTCGGGGTCGAGGTCCAGCTGCTGGTCGACCCAGTGACGGCTCGTGCCCTCGGCAAGACCGACCAGCCCGTACGCGAGGTTGCGGCGATGCACGGGATCGATGTCCGCGTCGATGAGAGTCGCGATCGCCTCCGCGATCGTGTGCTCGACCGAACGCACGGCAGCGGCGAACTCTTCGTCACGCCGAGCGCCGCTGCCGAACAGCAGCACGAACGACGTGCGTTCCTCCGCGACGAAGTGGAAGTACGCCTGGAAGCCGCGCTCGACCTGCTTGTGCGGTGAGCCCGCCTCGGCCGTGGCCTTCCCGATCGCGGCCATCAGGCGATCGCCCACGTCGCGCAGCAGCTCGAGGTACAGCCCTCGCTTCGACGGGAAGTGCTGATACAGCACGGGCTTCGTCACCCCGGCCGCCGCGGCGATGTCGTTCATCGAAGTGGCGTGGAACCCCTGCGCTGCGAAGACGTCGAGCGCGACGCTCAGCAGCTGGTCGCGACGCTCGGCGGCGGGCAGGCGGCTCGACATGGTTACCGGATGGTAACCGCCTGGGGCCGATCCCCCGAACGAGGCGCGCGGTCAGCGGCCTTGGGCGCGGTCCTCCTTCTCGGCTGCTTTCACGGCGTAGCCGAGGACGATCGAGGGGGCGAGGAAGATCGAGCCGACGATGATGCTGCCGGTGACGATCGCGACGATCGCCCCGTTGAACTCGGTGACGGCGCCGATGACGAACACGATCACCGCGACCACGAACCCCAGGTACCCGATGCGTTGGCCGAGTGACGCGAGCCTCGCTGCCTTCGCCCGCTTGACGAGGATCGGATCGGTCTCGTCGCTCACGGCAGCCATCCGGCGGACGCGAGGAGCGCGCGCAGGTCCACGTGCAGCCGATCGAGCGAGAAGTGCGCTCTGGCGAGCGCGTGGTTGTGGGCGAGGTCGTCAGGGTCGGCTCCACGGGCGAGCACGCGCTCGAGCGCTGCCACGTCGTCGGTCGGCAGCCACCGGAAGCCCAGCGCGCGCAGCCCTGCTGCCACCGGGTAGTCGCCGACGGCGACGGCCCGTTCGTGGATCGCGGCCTCGATGGGTGGGTTGCCGAATCCCTCCCACGTGGAGGGGAAGAGCACGGCATCGCACGCCGCATACGCGTCGGCGGCCGTGATCCCGTCGTCGAACGCGTGCCGCAGCACGCGCGCCGACGTCGCCCTGAGCAGTCGATCGAGCGTCGGTCCATAGCCGTCTTCCGCGGGACCCGGAAGCCAGTACGTCGCACCAAGCGCTTCCACGAGCTCGAGCGCGACAGGCACCCCTTTGCGTTCGATTGCCCGCACCGGATGGAGGAGCAGCCGCTCGCCATCAGTGACGCCGAGCAACGCACGCGTGCGATCCCGATCGCCCAGCGGCGCGTCGACGTCGAACGCGTTCGCGATGTAGGTCGCGCCGATGCCGAGCCGCTCGCGCATCTCGCGACGCGTGAGCTCGTTGATCACGACGTGCCGCCACGCCGCGTCGTCGGGAGGGAGCTCGGTGATGTGCGCGTAGCGAGCGCGCTGCCAGGGCGGGTCGTGGTGATGGAGGATCGCGGGGCGACCGCGCAGCACCTCGGCGACCACGCGTGACGCCCCGAGGTGCATCGGGATCGTGAGGAGGTTCTCCACGACGACGAGGTCGATGTCGTCCAGCGCGCCCTTCACCTCAGCGACGGAGGGCGCATCGACAGCAGGGATGGCGAGGCCAGGTACGACACGATCGACGGGCCCATCGCCCGCGACGGTGACCACTTCGAAGCCGAAGCCCGTGAGTGCCATGCGCCACCGCTCGGCGACGACCGACACGCCGTCCGCTCGCCCGAGCCGGAACGAGACGATGGCCGCGGTGGTCACATCAAAGTCTTGCCCATGCAGTAGCTGTCGGACGCGCCGACGTACTCGCCGTACGGCGGGATCGGCGTGAAGCCGGCACGCGTGTAGGCCGCCACTGCGGCCTCGAGGTACGTGGCCGTCTCGAGCAGCAGCCGGTTGACCCCGAGCGCTCGGGCCTCGGCTTCGAGGAGAACGATCAGCGCCGCGCCGAGCTTGCGGCCTCGCACATCGGGCCTCACGAACATCCGCTTCAGCTCGGCCTCGTCATCGTTCAGCTTCCGCACAGCGCCGCAACCCACCGGCTCCCCGTCGAAGCGCAGCACCAAGAACGCGCCGCGACCGGGCGCGACGTCTTCGGAGGT